>NZ_JBFLKT010000185.1:0-9785 GCF_040883305.1 Lutibacter sp. | reverse complement strand
GAAAACAACGGATTTATGTTGTTAGCGCCAATGGCATTAATAACTGTAGGAATTATTATTTGGGTGCAACGCTCAAGAAATACATCATTAATAGAAGATAACTAGAATATGGAACATATAGAATTATTTTTTAAGTCAATATTTGTAGATAATATGGTATTTGCAACATTCCTTGGAATGTGTTCTTACCTTGCTGTATCTAAAAAAGTTTCTACTGCAGTTGGTTTAGGAGCAGCCGTTATATTTGTAATGGCAATTACCGTTCCCTTAAACTGGTTGTTAGATCAATATATATTACAAGAAGGAGCCTTAAAATGGCTTGGTGAAGAATACGCAACGTACGATTTAAGTTTTCTTTCATTTATTATGTTTATTGCAACTATTGCAACAATGGTGCAATTAGTTGAAATTATTGTAGAAAAATTTGCTCCTGCACTGTACAACTCTTTAGGTATATTTTTACCTTTAATTGCGGTAAACTGTGCTATTTTAGGAGGATCGTTATTTATGCAATCAAGAGAAATTGCTTCTTTAGATTTGGCATTTAATTATGGAATTAGTTCAGGTATAGGATTCTTTTTAGCAATCTTAACAATTGCTGCTATTCGTGAAAAAATTAGATATTCAAATATTCCTGCTCCACTTAGGGGTTTAGGAATTACATTTATTATAACAGGTTTAATGGCAATTGGATTTATGAGTTTTGGAGGAATGTTAACTGGAGGAGATGATGAGGCAACTACAGAAGAAACTGCAATAGTAACTCCTTCTGAAAATAACAGCATTGATATTAGCAAAGAAGAAGCTATTGAATTAGCCAATAACGAAAAAGAAATTATAGAGTAATGATGATATTAGCAACAAATACCTTAGGTACAATTGTAGCAACTGTAATCGCGTTTTTAGTTTTAACACTATTATTAGTTGCTCTATTATTATATGTAAAACAAAAATTATCTCCTTCTGGCCCTGTAAAAATTACAATTAATGGTGAAAAAGAAATTGAAGTAGGTTCTGGTGATACATTATTAACAACTTTAAGTGCAGCAAAAATATTTTTACCTTCTGCCTGTGGTGGTGGTGGAACTTGTATTCAATGCGAGTGTCACGTGCTTTCTGGTGGTGGAGAAGCTTTACCAACCGAGACACCTCACTTTACGCGTAAAGAATTAAAAGACGGAGCGCGTTTAGCATGTCAGGTTAAAGTAAAACAGGATATGAATATTACTATTCCTGAAGAAGTTTTCGGAATTAAAAAATGGGAAGCAACTGTTGTAAGAAATTATAATGTAGCATCTTTTATTAAGGAATTTGTTGTTGAAATTCCAGAAGACATGGGCTATAAAGCAGGTGGATATATTCAAATTGAAATTCCAGAATGTGAAGTGGATTTTAAAGATATGGACATTACTGCACATCCTGAAGAACACGAAACTCCAGATAAATTTCAAGTTGAATGGGATAAATTCGGTTTATGGGATTTAAAAATGAAAAATACTGAGTTGGTTGAACGTGCATATTCAATGGCTTCTTATCCTGCAGAAGGAAGAGAAATTATGTTGAATGTTCGTATTGCAACACCGCCTTGGGATAGAACTAAAAATGGTTGGATGACTGTAAATCCTGGTATTGCTTCTTCCTATATTTTCAATTGTAAAAAAGGAGATAAAGTAACAATTTCCGGTCCTTATGGTGAGTTCTTTATAAACGAATCTGATGCTGAAATGTTATATGTTGGTGGTGGTGCTGGTATGGCTCCAATGCGCTCACATTTATACCATTTATTCAAAACCTTAAAAACTGGTAGAAAAGTAACGTATTGGTACGGTGGACGTTCTAAACGCGAATTATTCTACTTAGAGCATTTTTACGAATTAGAAAAAGAGTTTCCTAACTTCAAATTCTACTTAGTATTATCTGAGCCAGCTCCTGAAGACAATTGGGTGAATAAAAAAGATGCAGATGATCCAAAAGGTGATGGATTTACTGGATTTGTGCATCAATCTGTAATAGATGAATATTTATCTAAACACGAATCTCCAGAAGACTTAGAATTGTATTTCTGTGGACCTCCATTAATGAATAAAGCAGTTCAAAAAATGGGTGAAGATTTCGGTTTAGCTGATGAAAATATCAGATTTGATGATTTTGGAGGGTAATAGCGATTATTATACAAAGTCGAAATCGGTCATTGAGCTAGAGTTGAAATGACGTCTAATTAATAATTAAAAACATACTAATTTTAAAAAATCCGGTACATTTGTATCGGATTTTTTATTCAACCTAACAGGTTCATAAAACTGTTAGGTTTGCTTTTAGCACAAAAAAAGTAATCATAACATGAGCAGACCACTTTCAACTCAAGAACAACTTAACTTAGCAATGAATATTGTTGGAAAAGATTTAGAAGCCAAAGGCTACGAATTTTTAGCGGTTAACAGCCAATTAAAAAGAAACCCTCAATTTGTGTGTGTTGATAAAAATAACCAACGTTATTTTGTTATTGTAAAAACAGGACCTATTAATGAATTAGGCATTACCTATGATGCGAATTGGATGGAAACCTTTAAAGTACATGCAAGAAAAAACAACGCCAAAGTAATATTTGCAGGAATTGGCTTAGGTGCTAAAAACGATATTAAAACACCTCCATTGTTAAATAAAGAATATGCTTTACAATATGATGGCTTACATTATTTAGAGGTTGCTTTGAATTAATAATGTAACCTTCTTAAAGCAATGCAATTAATAAAATTTGTAAACATACGCCATAAAAAAAGCACGCCAATGGCGTGCTTTTTAAAGTATCTAATTACTTTCTTAGTTTACTTTTTGCTCTAAAAGATCAAAGAATTGCTCTAATTGTGGCATTAAAACAATACGAGTTCTTCTATTTCTAGCTCTACCTTCAACAGTATCGTTTGTTTCTAATGGTTTGTACTCACTTCTTCCTGCAGCAATTAAACGCTCAGGAACAATATTAAAGTCATTTTGAAGTACTCTAATCACAGAAGTTGCACGTTTAACACTCAAGTCCCAGTTATCTTTAATACCTGCTGTACTAATTGGTTTGTTGTCTGTGTAACCTTCAACCATAACTTCAAGATTCTTTTGTGCAGCAATTACATCAGCAACTTTACCTAACACTCTTTTTGCATCAGAAGAAATTGTTGCGCTTCCACTTTTAAATAATAACTTATCTGCAATAGAAATATAAACAACTGTTTTCTCAACATCAACCTGAATGTCTTCATCGTTAAATCCATCTTTTAACACACTTTTCAATTGGAAACCTAATGCTAAATTAATAGAATCTTTACGAGTCATTGCTTTCTGAACATGTTGTATATATTCATCTTTTTTACCCATTTGAGCTAATGTCTCCTTAATATTATCGGAAGCAGATTTAGATAATACCGTTAAATTGTCAACATACTCCAACGTTTTTTCTTTGTCACTTCTTAAATCTTTAACTTGTTGCTCTAAAGAAGAAACTCTACTTTCACTTTCAATTCTACATTTCATTAAATCAGCTTTTGTATCAACCAATTCTTGATTTTTAGAATTAAAATTACCCTCCAATTCTGTGTACTTTTTTTTAGATACACAAGAACTTAACACTACTGATATTACTAATACCAATACAAAACTTTTTTTCATAATTAAAACGATTTTAAGATATCAAAGTTAAAAAAAATAAAATTTATTTTAGCATAAAATCACTTATTTTAGGATGAATTTATGAGTTTTTTATATACTATATTTGTAAAGTCAAATTTTAGCCTCTTTTGTATGAAGAATTACCTGTTTATTATCACTTTAATTTTTATTGTAGCTTGTAAAGACAAGCAACCTAAGTTAGAAGTTTTACAAGGAAACGCAATTGGAACTACCTATTCTATAAAATATTTAAGTCCGACAGATAGTAATTTCGAATTAAAAATTGACAGTATTATTAAAGCTGTAAACACATCAACCTCAACTTATATTCCAAGTTCCGATATTTCAAAAATAAACCACGGAGACACTACAATTATTGTTGATGACATTTTTGAAGAAGTTTTTAAAAAATCTGAAAAAATATATAATGAAACAAATGGAGATTTCGACCCAACAGTAGGAGTTCTAGTAAATGCCTGGGGATTTGGTCCTGGAGCTAAAATTAACGAATTAGATTCGCTTAAAATACATTCACTCTTAAAGTTTGTTGGTTTTAATAAAGTAAGCCTTTTAAATAAAAAAGTAACAAAATTATATCCAGAAATTTATGTTGATTTTAATGCTATTGGTAAAGGATATTTAGTAGATCTTATAGCAAGACAATTTGAGGCTGCCAGTATTTATAATTATATGGTAGAAATTGGCGGTGAAATTAGAGTGAGAGGCAAAAATCAGAAAGATGAATTTTGGAAAATAGCTATTGAAAACCCAAATGAAGATGGCACGCGTTCATTTGCTACTATTATTCAATTAAAAGATGAAGCCATGGCAACTTCTGGAAATTACAGAAAATACCGTACTACTACTAACGGTAAAAAATATGTACATACAATTAATGCAAAAACAGGATATGCCAGCGAAAGCAACTTATTAAGTGCGTCTGTAATATCTAAGGGAGATTGTGCCGATGTTGATGGTTATGCAACAGCATTTATGGCGATGGGATTAGATAAATCCATCGCATTTTTAAAAAAACACAACGAATTAAAGGCGTTTTTAATTTATGCTGACGAGGATGGTGAAATAAAAACATTCGCTTCTGCAAATTTTGAAAACTAAATTCTATTTAGTACAAACCGGTAAAATTTCACCTTTTACCAAACAGTATTTTGTAATCAATTCAGGTGAAAGGGTTTTGGAATAATCAACCTCACTTACTGTAAAATCAGCATTTCTCAATCGATTAAAATAATCTTTTCCATATACTCGAACGTGATCATATTGTCCAAAGTGTTTTTTTCTTTCCTCTTTTGAAGTAATTGAAAAATCTTCATAAGTTTCATCCAGACTCAAATCCTGAGGAATTTGAAAAACACCTAAACCTCCTGGTTTTAAAACGCGGTACAATTCACTCATAGCTTTTACATCATCTACAATATGCTCTAATACATGATTGCAAAAAACCACATCAAACGAATTTTCTTCAAAAGGTAAATCGCAAATATCTGCTTTTACATCTGCAATTGGAGAATACAAATCAGCCGTAATATAATCTAGGTTTGGTTGTTCTTTAAAACGCTTTAAAAAGCATTGTTCTGGTGCAATGTGCAGTACTTTTTTTTGTTCTGTAAAAAAATCTGTTTCATTTTTTAAATACAACCATAACAATCTATGGCGTTCTAAAGAAAGTGTGCTTGGAGAAAGTGCATTTGTACGTTGTGCTCCATAGCCATAAGGCAACATTTTTCTAAAACTTTTACCATCAATAGGATCTTTAAAAGTTGTTCCTTTAAATAAAAATGAAACTAATGGAGTAACCCAATAACTAATTTTAATTAGCACTGGACGTGGCACAGCATTCAAAAAAAATTTAAAAATTTTAGTTAACATCTAGTTGATTTACCTTTAAAACAAGCTATTCTTAGAGTTTAAAATATATTACAAAACCAATGGTGTTGCTCTAAATTCATCTTCTTCGTTACTTTCAATCCCTAATGCCTGGTACACATATTTAAATGTAGAAAGTAATTCTGGTTTTCCATTTACAATAGCAACATCGTGCTCAAAGTGAGCACTTGGTTTGTTATCTTTTGTTAAAATAGTCCAACCATCGTTTAATTGATTAATTCTATGGGTTCCTAAATTTATCATTGGTTCTATAGCAACAACCATTCCTTCAATGAATTTTTTCCCTCTTCCTCTTTTTCCATAATTAGGCATTTCTGGATCTTCGTGCATCGATCTTCCCAATCCGTGACCAACCAATTCTCTCACAACGCCATATCCTCTTTTTTCACAATAATTTTGAATTGCGAAACCAACATCTCCTACTCTATTTCCAACTTTAAACTCTCTTATACCAGCGTATAAACTTTCTTTTGTTACTTGCAACAATTTTTTAATTTCCGGAGCTACTTCGCCAACCTCAAAAGTATACGCGTGGTCTCCGTAAAATCCGTTTTTTAAAACACCACAATCTATTGAAATTATATCTCCTTCTTCTAAAGGTTTATCATTAGGTATTCCGTGTACAACTTGAGCATTTGGACTCATACAAAGTGTGTTTGGGAAATCATACAAACCTAAAAATCCCGGAATTCCGCCATTATCTCTAATAAACTCTTCCGCTAATTTATCTAAAAACAACGTTGTAACTCCAGGTTTCACTTCTTTAGCTAATAATCCTAAAGTTTTAGACACAATTAATGCACTTTGTCGCATTAATTCTATTTCTTCTCGTGTTTTAATAAGTATCATTTCAATTTTATATTAATTTTTGCAAAGGTAAATCAAAAAAAGAAAATATACAGATTGAGTTGCAAATATAAACAAATTGAATAAAATGTAAAAAAAGTGACATTTGACAGGCTTTTTTTATTATATCCTTAGTAAATTTACGGCATCATTTTTAATAATATATTATGTATAAAGCGGTATCTGCTGAAGAAGCGGTAAAAGTTATAAAATCTAACGATAGAGTATATATTCAGGCAGCAGCCTCAGCATCTCAAATATTAATTAATGCGATGTCTGCAAGACATGAAGAATTAAGAGATGTAGAAGTTTGCCATTTACATATTGAAGGCGATGCTCCTTATGCAGATCCAAAATACAAAGATAGTTTTCATGTAAATTCACTTTTTATAGGTAAAAATGTGCGTCATACTCTAAAAGCAGGAAATGGATCATATACACCCGTATTTTTGAGTGAAGTACCAAATTTATTCAAAAAAAATGTGTTGCCTGTTGACGTTGCATTAATACAAGTTTCTACACCCGATAAACATGGATATTGCTCATTAGGTGTTTCTGTTGAAGCAATTTTAGCCGTAATTGCAAATGCAAAACATGTAATTGCTCATATAAATGATCAAATGCCAAGAGTTCATGGAGAAGGTTTAATTCATATTTCAGAATTAAATACTTTTGTAGAAGAAAGCGCTCCTATTCACGAGTTTCATATGCCAATTCCATCTAAAATAGAATGTACTATAGGCGATTATATTGCGGAATTAATTGAAGATAGAAGTACTTTACAAATGGGAATTGGCTCTATTCCAAATGCGGTACTAACGCGTTTAGGGAATCATAAAGATTTAGGGTTACACACCGAAATGTTTTCTGATGGAGTAATTGATTTAATTTTAAAAGATGTAATAAACGGAAATTACAAAGGAATAAATGCAGGTAGAGCTTTAACAACATTTTTAGGCGGTTCTAAACGTTTGTATGATTATGTAGATGACAATCCATTTATTGAAATGCGTTCGTGTGATTATACCAATAGTGTTTCTAATATTCGCCAAAACCCTAGAATGGTAGCAATTAATTCTGCTATTCAGGTAGATTTAACTGGGCAAGTTTGTGCAGATTCAATTGGAGCAAATATGTTTTCTGGTGTTGGTGGACAAATGGATTTTATTAGAGGAGCTTCTTTAAGTGACGGCGGAAAAGCAATTATTGCATTACCATCTGTAACCAATAAAGGGATTAGTAGAATTGTTCCTTTTTTAAATAAAGGAGCAGGAGTTGTTACTACAAGATCTCACGTACATTATATAGTTACTGAGTATGGAGTTGCAAATTTATATGGAAAAACTATTGACCAGCGTGTTGCTGAATTAATAAAAATTTCTCACCCAGATTTTAGAGAAAGTATGGAGCGAGAATATTTTGAAGCTACAAGTTAGTAATTGATTAACATACAATTTTTAAGAAAAACTCTTAAACTAGCTTTAAGAATAGCGGACCTTAAAAATCCGCTATTTTTTTGTTTTTATAATACTCTTAAAAATCAAAATACCAATTAAAAACATCGGTTTTTAAACCAAATGAAATCCACGTAGTATTAGAACTTTCAAAATCTGATGCAGGTGTCACTGGCTCAAAATTTCTAAAAGTAATTCCTGCAAATAATTTTAAATTTGTTGCTGGGTTTACCAAATATCCAACTTGTAAATCGGCAATTGCTATCGAAGCTTCGTTACCTTGCCCTATTTTGTTTCCATAATCTGAAACTCTATCATCGTTATCTCTATAAATATTTCCTCCGTAGCTAAAATTGTCTGAAGTTGAATTAAAATCAAATCCTTTTTTCCCAATTACAATTTTAGAATTTGCAAACCATCTGTTTTTTGAATACCTGGCAATAAAAATAGTTTCATTAAAATTTGAACCCCATAAATGCGCTAATGGCTGGTTGTTATGTCCAAAATTATAATTTAATTCATCATGTGAATACGTATAAGGTTTTACTGCATTGTGTTCAATTTGAAAAAATAAATTTTCAACTTTAAAAGCATTGTAGAATTTAACTCCAATTTGAAGTCCGTTTTTGTTTCCCCACCAACCATTTGAACTTGTAACCTCAGAAATTCTAAATTCATCAATTAAAAATTGAGAATATAACGCCATGTTTTTATGTTTGTACTTTAAACTTAACCCTATCAAGGTATTTCCAGCTCTGGATCCTGCTCCAAATTCTGCTGCTGTATAAAAAATTAATGGATTTAGATAATTCATATCAAATCCTCTATCATTTGTTGTATCCCAAATTACGGTTTCAAAAAGACCAATATTTATTTTTCTGGAAACATTCCAACTTAAATAATGTATTGCCATAAACTTCTTTTTATAAGCTCCATCAACTGTTAATTCTGGCCTTACATCTTGCATAGACATCCATAAATTTGTGTACTTAATTTTCCAAAAACTGGTGTTTATTTTAAAATAAGGATATGGTGAAGCAACATCTGATAAAAATAAAGAGCGATACCCATCACCAATAAAATTTTTCCCAGTTCCAAACTGAAAATTAAAATAGTTACTTGGTGTATAAGACATATATGCTTCCGCAATAGGGTAATCGTATGCGTCTGACTTAAAGTCTTTTGCAATTCCTCTACCTGGAATAATTGCTGGGTTTCCACCATCTGGTTTTATAGACTCAGCGTATGTATTAAAATAGTTTGCAAAACGCCCTTGACTTTCATAAAAACTTGTTGAAAAATTAAGATTTTTTCCAAGTCCACCATTTATTTGAACACCTCTTGTATTGTTAAACGTATTAATATCTTCACTATCTCTCCCAACCTGTAAATCAACAATTGGGTCTATTGTAAACCAAAAATCCTTGCCTTTTACGTTTGCCATGTGTTCATTTAACAATTTTCGTCCAAACCAAGTGGTTTTAGGTTTTATTAGATTATTTTTTTGAGAATCTAAATCAATAAAGGCATTAACTTCATTATAAACATAGGGTTTTATGGAAGTATGTGTGTTTTCAGCTTGATTTAAATAATAATTATAAACATTATATTCTGAACTTGTTATAGGAATATTTAAAGCACTTGTATGTTCTGGGAAGAAGCTTTTTTCAGTTAAAATTTCTAATGGGGTTGGCTTTTCCAGAACTTCAATCTTTTTAACTTCTTGCGCAACAACCTCATCAATATGTTTATTATTTTCTAAAGGAATTACCAATGGAAATATAAATTGCATTTCTATAGCATGATTATTGAATTTTGCGGGTGTTATTTTAGGAAGCGTTTTAAAAACACGTTCCACTTCCGTTTTTAATTCTTTATACGGTGAATTTACATACAACACTTTAAAATTTCCAGTTG
>NZ_JBFLKT010000002.1:0-4346 GCF_040883305.1 Lutibacter sp. | reverse complement strand
TTTTATTTGATAATTGCTGTTTTTTGATTGGTATCTCACGCTAAGTTATATGCCTGAGTGGAGTCGAAGTCAATTATAGCTCAACAAGTATAAAAAATATTTATGTGTAAAATTTATTATTTCTTAAAACTATTAATCGTTTTTCTAATTGCTACTAAATTACTCAAAAGACCCTCTAAATATTGTAAATCTAACATGTTTGCTCCGTCACTTTTTGCGTTTTTAGGATCGAAATGAGTTTCTAAAAACAGTCCATCAACACCAACAGCAACTCCAGCTCTGGCAATAGTTTCAATCATATCTGGTCGTCCTCCCGTAACACCACTTGTTTGATTTGGTTGCTGTAAAGAATGTGTAATATCTAAAATAGTAGGTGCAAATTGTTGCATTTCAGGAATTCCCCTAAAATCAACAACCATATCTTGGTAACCAAACATGGTTCCTCTATCAGTAATCCAAGCTTTTTGGTTTCCAGAATCTTTTACTTTTTGAACTGCGTGTTTCATTGCACTCGGACTCATAAATTGTCCTTTTTTCAAATTCACCACTTTTCCAGTTTTTGCTGCGGCAACTACCAAATCGGTTTGTCTCACTAAAAAAGCAGGTATTTGTAATACATCTACATATTGCGCTGCCATTGTAGCATCTTCATTTGTATGTATATCAGTTACCGTAGGAACATTAAAAGTTTCAGAAACTTTTTTTAATATTTTTAAGGCTTTTTCATCTCCAATTCCTGTAAAACTATCAATTCTACTTCTGTTTGCCTTTTTAAAACTTCCCTTAAAAATAAACGGAATTTCTAATTTATCCGTTACTTTTAAAATGTGTTCAGCAATACGCATAGCCATTTCTTCACCTTCAATGGCACAAGGACCAGCTAATAAAAAGAAGTTATTACTTTTAGTATGTTTTATATTTGGAATCAGTTTTAAATCCATTTTTTTAATTTTTATGCAAATGTACAGTTAATATTTAAAGTTTTAAAAATTGAATTAAAGCTACTAAATTATATTGAGTTAAAACTCACTCTTTATTCTGTAAAATTTATTATTTAAAACTCGTTATTAAGCTTTTATAGAAAGTTTAAAGTTGATAATTGGTTAAATGATGCTGTTAATCGAAAAAATAAGTAGTTATTAATTTTATCTTGTATTTTTGTTATATACATTCTATTAATAATTTTACCTAATGAAAAAATTGATTCCTTTTAGTAAATTGCTTTTTTTGATTATAGCTTTAGTATTAAATTCTTGTTCAAGTAGCCCAGAAATGAAACTTTCAGAAGCCGTATTGTTTCCTAAACCAGTTTCTCTTATTGAAACGAATAGTTCATTTCAATTAACAGATCAGACTAAAATATTAGTAAGTAATGATTCTAAAGTATTATTTAAAGCAGGAAACTATTTAGCAAGTTTGTTAAATCCAGCAACTGGTTTTAATTTAAAAACAGAAATTGGTTCAGAAAAAGAGGTTACTAATAACATTCATTTAAAAATATCAAATTTAGATACAAAATTTGGTGATGAAGGTTATAAATTGAGAATTGACGAAGATAAAATTAGCTTGGAAGCAAATTCTGTTAAAGGTATTATTAGAGGTATTCAAACAATTAGACAAGTATTACCAAATGAAATTGAAGCTTCTAATAAAATTGAACAATCATGGTATATGGCGACTGGAGAAATTCAAGATTATCCGGATTATAAATATAGAGGAGCTATGTTAGATGTGGCGCGTCATTTTTTTAGTGTAGACGATGTAAAAAGATATATTGATTTATTAGCAGCATACAAATTAAATGTGCTGCACCTTCATTTGTCTGATGATCAAGGATGGAGAATTGAAATTAAATCCTGGCCAAATTTAACAGCTATAGGAGGTTCTGCAGAAGTAGGTGGAGGAGAAGGTGGATTTTATACTCAAGAACAATATAAAGATATTGTTGAATATGCTTCTGATAGATATATAACTATAATACCTGAAATTGATATGCCAGGGCATACAAATGCGGCATTAGCTTCGTATCCAGAATTAAATTGTGATGGTAAGGCAACACAATTATATACAGGAATAAAAGTTGGTTTTAGTACTTTATGTACCGATAAAGAAATTACTTATAAATTTATAGATGATGTAATTGGTGAATTATCAGCAATAACACCTGGTGAATACATTCATATTGGTGGAGATGAATCTCATGTTACCGAAATGGAAGATTATATTTATTTCATTAATCGCGTTCAAAAAATTGTTTTAGCTCACAATAAAAAAGTAATTGGTTGGGATGAAATTGCACATGCTGATCTTGAAGAGAATACAGTAGTGCAATTTTGGGCAAAAAAAGAGAATGCCTTAAAAGGAATTACTAAAAATGCAAAAGTTATTATGTCTCCGGCTACTAAAGTTTATTTAGATATGAAGTATGATTCTCTTACTAAAATAGGTTTAAGTTGGGCAGCAACAATTGAGTTAGATAGTGCTTACTCATGGACTCCTGAAACATTTGTTGAAGGAATTACAAAAAAAGATATATTAGGTATTGAATCTCCTTTATGGTCAGAAACTATAGAAACAATGGATGACATTGAATATATGACCTTCCCAAGAATTATTGGTCATTCTGAGATTGGTTGGACTCCTGCTGAAAACAGAAATTGGGAAGATTATATTACTCGATTAAAGAAACATAGAGAGCGCCTAGAAATAATGGATATTAATTATTATAATTCAAATTTACTTTTAGAATAATCGAATGATTAGAAAAACAATAGGACTATTGACCTTTGCGTTTATTGTTTTAAGTTGTACTGTAAAAGAGCCACCAGAGTTTATTGGTATTAAAAACCTAAAGGTTTTAGAATCAACAAAAACATTTGTTATAATAGAAGGAGAAGGGTTATTTAGAAATCCCAACGATATTGGAGGAGCATTGAAAGCCGATGGCATTAAAGTTTATGTAAACGGAAATGAAATGGCAACATTAACTTCAGAAAGCTTTGAGGTGCCTGCCAAAAAAGAATTTACCATTCCTTTAAAAGTGAATATTCCAACAGATAGAATTTTTTCCAATAAAAATTTAGGGGGATTAATTGGAAGTCTTTTCAGTAAAAAGATTGAAGTAAAGTATGACGGGAAAATTCAATATAAAGTTTTAGGCTTTTCTCATTATTATAATGTCGATGAAACTGAAACAGTAAAGATTAAATTGTAAGTTTTGAAGATTTCAAGTTATAAAAGGGCAAAGTAACAAAAATATCTAATTTTGCCACTTTGTCCTTTGAGTTTTTGTGCTGTAAAATTATTCAACTTCAATTCTAACACCTTCACTGTGACTACTAAATTCAGGAGCATACATACTTTGTATAGTTGTAATTCCATTGCTGAAATTACCAGCGTTATTTACACGTAAATCGTATTCAAAAACATACACACCTTTAGGTAAACGTTCCATAAAAAAGTTAGTTGAAGCATCTTTTGTGCTTTCATAATAACCTAAACCATCTTGCCATTTGTAGCTAGATAGTACATTTACTGGTTCTAAACCGCTGGCGCGCATATCTTTCATATGCACAAATTCCATTGGCCTATCCACTTTTAATTCTACTCTAACTGTAATTAAATCTCCCAATTTTAGGGTTGAGGTTTCTGTTATTTCCGTTATTTCTTTACCAGTATCAGTATTTGATTTTAAGAATAGTTTTTTACTTAATTTTAACGGAGTTTCAGCTGAAGTTATTTTATCTAAATCTTCAAAATATTGCCAATACAAACCTCCCCAAGCAATGCCTTTATCTTTTTTAGAAAGTGTTACTTCTCCCATTTCTGGAGTGATTTCAGAATTATTCCAAGAAGTTTTATAATATCCAGTACCAGCTTCTATAGCTACATTTTCTAATTTTGAAGGCTCAATTTTTTTGTTTCCAATTGTAACTTCAACAGATTTGTTAATTGACAACCAATCACTTCCTTGTAATAACAATGCATACACAGCTTCTGTAGTTGCTTTAGTGGTTTTCCAACTATTGGTCTGTTTGTTTTTAAGCAGCCAAACTTTTAATTCATCAATAATTTTAATATCATTTTCAATTTCTGAAAACACTTCAATAAGTAGTGCTTGTGTTTCAATTGGAGCCTGATACCAAAACCAACTTGTGGTATTCTCTTTCCAGTACATTCCTAATTCTTCTGAAGTAATGCTGTTTTCTTTTAACGATTTTACTATTTCAGAAGTTATTATTGAATTATCATTTCTATGCTGAATTAAAGCAATTAACCCTTTTGAATATAGATTGAATTCTGTCCAATAAGTTTTAGACTGGTTGCTGTAGTAATCAATTGCCGTT
>NZ_JBFLKT010000184.1:0-5194 GCF_040883305.1 Lutibacter sp. | reverse complement strand
CACTTTAAAACCTAATAAAGTTCCAGACCCTAACAATTCTCTGAAAAATCCTACTATAATAAGTATTACTGCGTAACCCAATGCGTTACCAACACCATCTATAAACGATTTTATTGGTCCATTAGCTAAAGCAAAAGCTTCAAAACGTCCCATAATAATACAGTTGGTAATAATCAATCCCACAAATACAGATAATGTTTTACTTAGTTCATAAGCAAATGCTTTTAACACTAAATCAACAATAATTACTAATGTAGCAACAACAATAAGCTGTACAATAATTCTAATTTTTGGTGGAATTATATTTCGCATTAATGAAATAGTTAAATTCCCCAGTCCCATTACAAAAAGTACTGCAATAGACATTACAATTGATGCTTTTAATTCAGCTGTAATAGCCAAGGCAGAACAAATACCTAATACTTGTATAGTAATAGGATTATTATCTGCTAAAGGATCTGTAATTAATTTTAAATCTTTTTTTGATAAAAGTCCCATAAATTATTGGTTTAATGTTTTTAAATAAGGTAAATACATTTTCAAGTCTTTTTTAAGCATTGCTGCTAAACCATCACCTGTAATTGTAGAACCTGAAATTGCATCAACAGCAAAATCTGTTTTTCTCATATTTTTAGGATCTGCATTACTTTTTGAAACTGCAACACCTTTAAAGGTATCACCATCCATAATATGTTCACCTATAAAATCATCCATAAAAAAGCGTTCTTTTATGTTAGACCCTAATCCTGGTGTTTCACCTGCGTGATCAAAATATACTCCTTGAATTACTAATTGACTGTCTAAAGCAATATAACCCCAAATTGCATCCCATAATCCTTTTCCTCTTACTGGAACAATGTATGATTCTTTACCATCTTTATTTCCAACAAATAATGGTAATCTTCTTTGGTAGTTTTCGCTTTTTGCCAATGCAGCTTCTTTTTTTAAATCTATTAAATAGGCTTTATCATTTTCAACAGCATTCGCACCAGTAATTACCAATTGTTTGGTTATATATTTGTTAAACTCTTCTCCAACAATATTTTTAGATACAAACTCAACACTACTTTCGTCGTTTTCGTTAATACCCATTGCGTATAAAATATTTTGTTGTTTTTCTATTCTTTTGTTTTCAGCTATTTTTTCTTTTAACGAAGACGCTAAAAACGCTAATAATGTACCAACAACTAGAACCATTCCGGTTGCGAACAAAACTGTATAAACGTTACTTTCAGTATTCTTTGCCATTGTTATGCTGTTTTTGATTTTAAACGTTTCAACCTTCTTTTTACATTTCCTTGAACAACGTAATGATCAATAGTTGGCGCAAACACATTCATTAATAGAATTGCTAACATTACACCTTCTGGATAGGCTGGATTAAATACACGTATCATAACTGAGATAAACCCAATAAAGAAACCGTAATACCATTTTCCTTTGTTTGTTTGCGAACCTGTAACAGGATCGGTTGCCATAAATACAATACCAAAAGCTAAACCACCAATTAATAAATGATGCCAAAATTCAGTACTCATTAATGAATAAAACTTACTGCTTTCAGAGATCCATCCAGCATCTACTACACCATTAAAAATAAGCCCCATAACTAAAGCCCCAATAACAGATGATAACATTATTCTCCAACTAGCAACTTTGGTATAGAGTAAATATAAACCACCTAGTAAAATTAATAAGGTAGATGTTTCACCAACAGAACCAGGTATAAAACCTAAGAACATATCTGAAACAGAATAAGCGAATTCTTGTCCTTGTGCTAAACTTCCTAAAATAGTTTCACCAGAAATGGCATCTAATTCGGATCCAGCCATTATTTCATTAGCTCTTTCTTTTGCACCAGCAACCCATACTTTGTCTCCACTCATCCAAGTTGGATATGCAAAGAATAAAAATGCTCTAATTGTTAAAGCAGGGTTTAGAATATTCATTCCAGTTCCACCAAATATTTCTTTACCAATTACAACTCCAAAAATAATTGCAACTGTAAGCATCCATAATGGAGTGTCAATAGGTACAATAAGCGGTACTAACATACCTGTTACAAAATAACCTTCTTCTACTTCGTGTTTATTAATGGTTGCAAAAAATATTTCGATACCTAAACCTACAACATAAGAAACTATTAATAATGGTAATAATTTTAAGGCTCCAATAGATAAATTGTCTAGATTCCAAAATTCAGGACTAAAAAAGCCTATTCCTTCTGGAAAACCATTAATTGCTGCGTTATGCTGAAAACCAACATTAAACATTCCAAAAATGAACAATGGAATTAAAGGCAACACAACATTCATCATTGTACGCTTTAAATCATCAGCTCCTCTTACGTGACTACCTGAATGAGTAGTTTCATTTGGAGTGTAAAAAAGTGTATGAACTGCACCAAACATAGTTTGCCAATTAGTGCCTTCAACTTTACCTTTTATATTATGTAATTTTTCTTTTAATCCCATAATTATCCTATTTCTTTTAACATTAAGTCTAAACCTTTTCTAATAATTTCTTGATGTGGTTGTTTAGAAACACATACAAATTCAGTTAAGGCAAAATCTTCAGGAGCAACTTCGTACATTCCTAAAGTTTCCATTTCATCTAAATCCTGATACATACAAGCTTTTAAAATTTGCATTGGATAAATATCTAAAGGAAAAACTTGTTCATAATTACCAGTTACAACAAAGGCTCTATGTTCTCCATTGGTATTGGTATTTAAATCGTATTTTTTATTTGGAAATAACCAAGAAAAAGTGATGGCTCTTGAAATTGATAACTTATTAAAAACTGGCATTGTCCAGCCAAAAAATTCGTAATCATTTCCTTCAGTAATTACAGTAATTATATTATCATAATACCCTAAATTACCTTTTAAGTTGGTGGCTTTTCCTGTTAAAACATTTCCGCTAATAATTCTATTATTATCACCTTTAAGTTTCTTATCTACAATAGAAGTTACAGTAGCTCCAATTTTTGTTTTGTAATATTTAGGAGCTTCAACAGATGAACCAGCCAACGCAATGATACGCTCAGCATTAAATTTACCTGTAAGTAATAACTCACCAATAATTACTAAATCTTGTGGAGAAATTGTCCAAACGGTTTCACCTTTATTAACAGGGTCTATTTTTGCAATTTGCGTACCTACATTTCCAGAAGGATGTGGTCCTGAAACTGTATGCAACGTACAATGGTTTAAACCTGCTAAAGGAGAATTTGCATTTTTACCTACTGAAACGTGAACAGTACCAGTTGTTAATTTACTTAAAGCGGTAATTGCAGTTTGCAGCTCTTTTTCTTTACCAGCCAATACATAATCGTAATCAGCAGCTAAAGGAGCACTTGCATACGCAGAAACAAAAATTGCTTTTGGTGTATTTGCAGGGTTTGCAATAACATCGTAAGGTCTTTGTTTAATAAATGGCCAACATCCTGAACTTAAGAAAAGACTTTTAATCTCTTCAGCTTTCATAGATTTTGGGTCATTTACGCCAAAATTAACATATTGTTGTTCTGTATCAGCTTGAATTTTAACAGCTAATATCTTTCTTTTTTCACCACGTATAATATCAATCAATTCACCACTTACGGGCGAAGGGAATTTCATTTCTTCATTGGCTTTATTGTAAAAAACAGCTTCTCCTGCTTTTACTTTTTCGCCAACTTTAATAGATAATTTTGGAATGATACTGTGGAAATCTTCAGGTTTTAGTGTGTAAACACTACAAGAATTAGCATTTTCGGTAACCTTTTCAGCAGTACCTACTAGCTTAATATCCAAACCTTTTTTAATTCGAATGTCCTGTGACATATTTTAAGTTTATTTAATAGTCTTTAAAAACGGAGCAAAAATAAGAATTTATAATTTTAGTTTAATGATTTAAATCAACTTTTTATAGCTAAGAATTAAGTTTTCAGCTAGAAACTGAAATATTTACAATTACAATTCTATATTTGGTATAAATTTTGAAGAAAGAATTTTTTAATACCATTTAATTTTGAAGCTATTTTACTCCTGTTTTATTGCAATTTTGTTATTTCAGACAAGCTATTCTCAAGTAAAAATTGAAGATGCAGCAAATATTAAAACCATTATTTTAAAACCGAATTCCGTTAATTCTTACGCACCAATAATAAGACTTGGAGAAAGTTTTCAATTGATTTTTGACGATTTAAATGCAGACGAACACGATTATACCTATAAAATTGAACATTGCGATTATAATTGGAACTCTTCTAATTTATCAGATTCAGAATTTGTAGATGGCTATGCCGAAGATAGAATTAGAGAGTATGAAAACTCATTTAACACCTTGCAACCTTACACTAATTATTGGTTAACAATACCTAACGAAGACACACAACTAAAGATTTCTGGAAATTACAAAATATATGTATTAAATGAAGATGAAGAAATTGTTTTTGAACGAAAATTTGTGGTGTACGAATCTAAAGTAACAGTTGGCGTAACGGTTTATAAAAGCAGGGATATTTCAACTATAAATACCCATCAATCTGTAGAATTTATTATAAACCACCCGAATTTAAGAATTAACAACCCAAAAGAAGAGATTTTACCAGTTGTTTTGCAGAATAATAATTGGCAAACTGCTATTGAAGGTTTAAAGCCACAATTTTACAGAGGTACACAATTGTTATATAAGTACAATAAAGAAACCAGTTTTTTGGCTGGAAACGAGTTCATGTATTTAGATACTAAATTTATTAGAAACACCACCTTAAACATTGCAAAAGTAGAAAAAGGCAAGGATTTATACCACGCGTATTTATATACCAACGAAGAAAGAATAGACCAGCCATACACACTTTTAGAAGATATAAACGGAAACTTTGTTGTAAGAACTTTAGATGGTGATAATAACAATACCGACGCCGATTATGGTTGGGTACATTTTAGTTTAAGTTGTTTAGAAAATTTAGATGGAAAAGACGTTTTTATTAGTGGAAATTTTAACAATTGGCAATTAAACGATACTAACAAACTAACGTATAATGAACAAAGTGGCTTATATGAAGGAAAATTACTACTAAAACAAGGTTTTTACAACTACCAATATGTAACAAAAAACCAAGAAGGTATAATTAACAACAGCGCTATAGACGGTTCTTTTTACCAAACTGAAAACGATTATACAGTATTGGTTTATTACAAAAAATT
>NZ_JBFLKT010000183.1:0-4729 GCF_040883305.1 Lutibacter sp. | reverse complement strand
GAATATATTATATGTAATTTTCCACATAAACTTATTTATTTTTTGTTTGACATAAAACAAAAAAATAGAAATCGGATTATAAAATTTTTCATTATTAATTTATTTTTACTTCAAATTTAGTTAAAACGAAATTAAACAAAACCAAGTCTAAGTTTTTTCTTCTAATAGCTTTAGTTAAAATCTATATTTGTGAAAGGTAAAATTTGTGATAAGTTCAACCTGATAATAAAGACATTTATGCAAGTTATAGAAAATAAATATGATCCAAAAAAGTGAATAAATTTTTTGAATCATATTAACTGTAAGGTAGCACTTATTTTAATTGATTTAGTTTTTATGTGATGCTAAAACATTTTTAGCAAGCTAAAATTATAAATAACTTCTTCCAAAAGAGTTTAAGTTTTTTTGTTGAAGAACTTTCTACTTCGTACTTAAAAAGAATTGGAATTATTAAGAAATTACGGATTAAAGCCCATAATTTCTTCTGCGATTCCAGTTAGTTCTTTTTGCGTTATGGAAATCAATAAATTTTCCTTTATGCTCTAATTGGCTGTTTTCTTGTGTTGTAAAAATGTCGATAATAGTGTCTAATGTTTTCATAATAAATTGTGTTAGTAGTTAATAACACTACAAATGTATACAAGAATATAGTACTATGCAAAACAAAGTACTATTTTATGAAATATTTAACATTTTTAAAAATATAACACCCTAACAATTAGCAATATACTAAAAATATAATTTTGTTTTAAAAATGAAAAGCTCATTAAAGTTAATTAATGAGCTTTATTTATGAGGTTGAAATTTACATTTAATAACTCAATTCTACAATTTTTTCAACCCTTTCTGGAGTTACTTTTCCGTGTTCACCCAAACCTTTCCAACCACGCTCTTCAAAACGTTTTGAAATTATTTGTGCAGTTCCTTTATAATCTTCTGTGTATTCGGATAGTTTGGTTTTTATTCCTAAAGAATGAAAAAACGCGGTAGTTTTATCAATTCCAACTTTTGCTCTTTCTTCATTAGTTCCTTCGGTAACATTCCAAACACGCTCTGCATATTGTGCTAATTTATCCTTTTTGTCATCAAAATTTACTTTGTAATGACTTTCAGCAATTATTGCCAACGTTCTGGCGTGATCTATTCCAAATAAGGCAGTTAATTCGTGTCCCATCATATGCACAGCCCAATCACTTGGAACTCCTTGTTGAATTAATCCGTTCAACGCCATAGTACAACTCCACATAAAATTTGATGCCGCTTTGTAATCTGATGTATCTTTTAAAATTGCAGGTGCAACTTCAATAATAGTTTGTAAAATACTTTCAGCAATTCTGTCTTGTAATTTAGCATCCACAGAATAGGTCATATATTGCTCTAGAACGTGCGTAAAAGCATCTGCTAATCCGTTCGCAATTTGACGTTGCGGTATCGATTTTACAACTTCTGGATCTAACACTGAAAATGCAGGAAATAATCCTGGTCCACCCATAGCTAATTTCTCTTTTGTTTCAGCTCTTGTAATTACGGCACCAGAATTCATTTCAGACCCTGTTGCTGGTAATGTTAACACACTTCCAAAAGGCATTCCTTTTAAGGTTCTTATATTTTTTGATAAAATATCCCAAGGAGATTCTCCTTCAAACAATGCTGCAGCGGATAAAAATTTTGTTCCATCAATAACAGAACCTCCACCAACAGCTAATAAAAATGTTATTTTTTCAGCTTTTATAATGTCTAAAGCCTCTAGTAAAACATCGTATTCTGGATTTGCAGGAATTCCACCAAATTCAATTACCTCAAAATTTGAAAGTGCTTTAGAAACTTGTTCATAAACTCCATTTGTTTTAATGCTTCCTCCTCCAAAAAGCATTAATACTTTTGCGTTTTCAGGAATTTCATTGGTAATATTTTCTATTTGTCCTTTTCCGAATAAAATTTTTGTCGGATTTTTATATTGAAAATTGTTCATAATTAATATTTTTTTAGCTAAAATTACTCAATAACTGTTACTAAATCTTCTGTTGATTTTCTTACTTTTTTTAGGTTTACCAACCAATCACTTTCAGTATCTCTATAACCAATTGGCAATAGTACACAACTGCGCAATCCTTTTTCACGTAGGCCTAAAATTTTATCAACTTTAGCAGGTTCAAAACCTTCAATTGGCGTTGTATCTACACCTTCGTAAGCTGCAGCAATAATAGCGGCAGTAAATGCAATATAAG
Source organism: Lutibacter sp. (assembly GCF_040883305.1). GTDB lineage: Bacteria > Bacteroidota > Bacteroidia > Flavobacteriales > Flavobacteriaceae > Lutibacter. The sequence continues at coordinate 2,501 of NZ_JBFLKT010000183.1, read as the reverse complement.
CTTGTTTTGCAGCGTGGTTAAAGTTTTCTTCTGGATCTTGTTGTGGATAAAAACTTAATAATTTCTGACGGTAAGCTTCCCAACCTTCATTTTTAAATCCGCGAATTTCGTTTGTTAAATCGAACATTTTATTAATTCTGTCTTCGGTATATGTATCCCAAGCGGCAAAAACTAATAGGTGCGAACAGTCTGTAATCATAGATTGGTTCCAAGCTACAGGTCTGATTTGCTCTTTAATTTCTTGATTTTTAACTACAATTATTTCAAAAGGTTGTAATCCACTTGATGTTGGAGCCAAACGTGCAGCTTCAATTATGTTAGCGACTTTTTCTTCTGAAACTTTTTCGCCATTCATTGCTTTTGCGGCGTATCTCCAATTTAATTTATCTAATAATTCCATTTTTTTTAGTTTATAATTTTAATTTTTTGTTGCTAATAATTCTATTTCTTCTGATGTAATAATTTGCTTTTTTAAAGTTGAATTCGCCAAGTTTATCATAGCCTGTGCAATATGTTCAGCTTCAGTAATTTTATATTTTTTTAATTTCCCGAAGAATAAAGGCTGCACTATTTTAAAAACAACCAATCCTATTTTTTCTACAATTCTAGATTCATTTCTATTTCCCCCAATAATTGAAGGTTGTAAAATATAGGTGTTCATAATATTTTGTCGTAAAACTTCTTGTTCCATTTCACCTTTTGTTCTACTATAAAAAACACTACTTTCTGGATTTGCACCAATGGCAGAAACTACTAAAAAAGTCGGGATATTATTTTCTTTTGAAAGTTTTGCTGCGGTAACAGGAATTCCGAAATCAATGTTTTTATATGTTTCTTTATTTGGTGTTTTTTTTGCTGTTGTTCCAATACAACAAAAGACTTCATCTGCAGTAAAATCTTTTTTAAAGTTATCTAGTTCTAGCATATTTCCAATAAATTGTTCAACTTTTGGTGGTAGTCGTTCAATTTTTTTTCTTGAAAATAATTTAACTGTTTTATACCTATTGTCTTCAATTAATTTTTGAAGTAGAATTCCGCCAGTTAGCCCAGTTGCGCCTAAAATAATTGCTGTTTTACCCATAATTATACTTTTATACTATCCCAAGCTGCTAAAAAGGCTTCATTCAAATTTTTTTCAGTCAATTTAAAGGAATCATTTTGTTGCATTGTTGTTAAAAAAGCTAACGGATAAATTGTATAAGCGTACAATAAATAAGGTGAAATTAATTTTATAACGCCCTTTTGTTGTCCTCGCTCCCATAAATCTAACAAAGGTTGCAAATGTTTTAATCCTTTTTGTCTGCTTTCTTCATCAATCATTGGGGTATTGTCACATTGCGATAAAAAGTTAGCTTCTAAAACGTTATTCAGTTTAAAGTTTGCAATATTGAACCAAATTAGTTCGAAACTTTCTTTTATTGGCTGATTAACATCGTAATTTTTAAATGCATATTCGCTAAATAATGCTTTGGTTTCTAAATACAACTGATTGATTAAATCTTGTTTATTTTCAAAATAAATATAAATAGTTGCAGGTGAAACTCCAGCTAATTTTGCAATTTTAGACATGGGTGCATCGTGAAAACCTTTGTTAATAACCAAACTTAAAGTTGCGTTTAATAAGGCGATCCGTTTTTCGTTACTTTTAACTCTTTTAGCCATTATTTAGGTTTTTAATTGTCACGCTATTTTTAATTTTCCACACTATAAAAATTAGTAAAAACTGAATTGGCAATCTAATTAAAGCAGCTTTCTGACTCCCAATTGCTGGTGCTTCTGCAAAAACATCCCAAATATGAAGTGGTAAAAAGAGGAATAACAAAATAAGAATTCCAATAGCACCAATTTTAGCATATTTTTTTATTAATAACAGCACACCCACTAAAATTTCAGCAACACCCGATGCATAAATTATGGTTGTTTTTAAAGGTAAAAATTCAGGAACAAAAGGCATAAAAAAAGCTGGTTTTATAAAATGTTGTATTCCTGCATATATCATAAATAATGCAATTACAATTTTTAAAATATTCCAGATTTTAAATGTTTTTGATTTCATAAAATAGTTTTAATAAAGTGCAAATATAGTGCATGTTTTTCACAAAATGAACGTTCATTCTCTTTGTGAATATTAAATTTATCTTAAAGTTTTAAATAGTACTTTTACACTTTAAATAAAATATGGCAACAAAAAGCAATCTTCACCCAAAAAACAAACATAAAAAAGGATATAATTTTACAGCATTATGTGAAGCATATCCTCTATTGAAAGATTTTGTATTTGTAAATTCCTATAACACTGAAACAATAGATTTTGCCAATCCAAAAGCTGTAAAAGCAATAAATACAGCACTTTTATATAAGTATTACAATATTCAATTTTGGGATTTTCCCGATGATAATTTATGTCCGCCAATTCCTGGGCGTGTAGATTATATTCACTATTTAAACGACTTATTAAAAAGCTCTGGCATAGCAAACAATATAAACGTATTAGACATTGG
>NZ_JBFLKT010000182.1:0-4600 GCF_040883305.1 Lutibacter sp. | reverse complement strand
TGTTCTGTTTGTATTAATTGCGAATCGCCTTCTAAATCTATTTTTCCATCTAATCCTAGATAATGCGTAACGGTTAATCCGTTTCCGGTAGCTGTTCCTGTAGTTATATTTGTTGTTCCTTCCGCAGTTATCTCGAATGTATTATCTACTATTAAACCTAGTATATTTCTATTGCCAGAATTTCCACTTGGTAACGTATTATTATTCATAGTTACATTGGAACTAATTTGAACAATATTCCAATCAACGGTTTTTGTAGGATCAACTAAAGAAGCTGAACCAGGTATTGTTTGCATATTACCATAAACCCAAGTAGATTCTGTATCCCAATTTGTATTTGCTGCTGAAACATAAGGTAAAGGCGCTGTTTGAAGATCTACTGTATTTAAATTTTTTAAAGCTGCTCTATTTCCATTTCCAGATGCATCTTTTAAGTTTGTATAGGTATAGGTACTCATTGGGTAATAACCTTGTAAATTTACCCAATTAAGAGTGTTATCTGCTCTAGCGATATCATTTTTTGTTGGAATAATACTTTTGGCAGTAAAGTATGAACCCGCAATATCTGAATTATCTTCAATTTCTTGATTCATAATAAAATGCAATTCATCTTCTGATAAGGCTTTGTTCCACACTCGAACTTCATCTATATTTCCCTCAAAAAAAGCTGATGTATTTGCTTCTTCTCCATCTGCTGCTGCAATAATAAATGATTCTGAATTTGAGGTTGGATTAATTGGGGGTCCTAACGGAGTAGTTTTATCTAAAACTCCATCAATATATAATTTTGCTTCCGTTCCATTATAAATTACCGCTACTTGATGCCAAACATTTATAGGTATCGTAGTATTTGAAAAAATGGTTCTAATAGTACCATTCTTCCATGATAGTTCAACTTTACCAGTACTTGTTATTTTAAAATCGTAACCACCATTTGAATAACCAAAATCTCTTTTTGATACTATTGATTTGTTAGCTGAAGCGCTTCCTCTTTTAATCCAAGCTGAAATTGTAAATTCGGAAGGATTTAAATCTAACACATTTCCTGCATCTAAATAATCCACAACACCATCAAAATAAATTGAGCGTGAAAAAGTTCTCTCTGGGGCATATCCAAAAGTAATATACTTTATACCATCAAAATCATAATCTGCTTCTAAATCAGGGCCATTTTCATCCATTACTCTATATTCAGCGCTAGGACTAAATACAGGGTTATTAGATATAAACATTAAATAATTACCTGGAGGTGATAATGTTGCATCTATCATTGCTTTAGGAATAGAAACTTTACAAGAAGGGACATTACCGCCGCTTTCTATTACGCGCCAAGTTCTTCCAATTGAAATAAAATCGACATTGGTAGTTAAAGAAGGTGTTATTCCTGCGCTTATATTAACCACAATAGGGTCTTGTGCAACAAGCGTATTATTATTATGCCCCCAAACAAGAAACTCTTTATCAATTGCAAAATTATTTGGGTTGTCAGAGTTTTTATCGTAGATATCTCCCAAACCAATAGTAATATCATCATTAATTACTGTTGCATTTTCCGATTTTGATTGTTTCTGATTTAATTCGGATTTGTCATCTCTTCCAATACCCGCAATATTAAAATTGTAACTTGCTCCTGCATTATAAATAACTGTACCATCTGAATCTAAATAATCTAAACTATGAGGGCTTGTACCAAGTGTAATACCATATTTTATGGCAAGGTAGGTTTCTATTTTTCGTTTATCAGTGTCATTATTTCTAATATTATAATTTATAATTTCTAAAATATCTCCATTATAACTTGCATCCCAATATTCACTTCTCCCTAACCAATATCTCGAATTAACTATATCTATGTATGTTCCAGTATTGGCTTCTGACGTTATTATTGTATTTCCATTATTTAGAATATCCATATCAATTGAAGGATCAGATGGATCGTGTTTTCTTGGATTAAATATGTTTACCCCTGTATAAAATTTAGTGGTACTTATTTCAGAAACTCCATAGGATGTTTCAGCACCCTGATTATATGCAAAAAGCTCGTTGGTATGCCTATTAGAAGTATTTCCCATTTCAATTCCAGTTACATCTTGACTACCTCTATTTGTAGTAATATCATCACCACAGTAGATATCCATTGGGCTTGTGGTATAATTAACATTATTTGTTGGTTTTAATACAATAAACATATCTGTATTGTTAAAACCTTGTCCACCTGACATAAAATCATTTCCATCAAAATGTATAACAGGATTAAAATTCACATTATAGCTTGTATTATTTTGAAACCTTGGTTCTTTTAAAGTTCTAGAAATCGCATTTTTAGTACTTCCAAAAGTTTGGTCATACCAAGTATTAATGGGTGAATTATCACTTACAACCCCGATATTACTGTCTGCTTTTAACCAAAATTTAAGGTTAGATGTTATCCCGCCAGGCGCTAATAATTGTGCAGGAATTGTTTGAACTTCCGCCATAATATCAAAACTATAAGTTCCTTCATCAGAATCATTATTGTTTATGGTGATTGTCGCTGTTTTAACTCCTAAAGATGCTGTTGGCGTAAATGTAACTACAAAACTTGTAACTGCTCCTGCTCCTAAACTTGTAGACCCTATCGCAGTTGAAGTAAATAATACTGCATCCGTGCCTGTAATTGAAACAATAGAAGTAGTCATTGTTAGGGTGCTTGATCCCAAAGAATAAATGTTAAACGTATGAGGAATTGGTGTAGCTGAATCGGTTATTCCAAAATCAGTTTGATCAAGTATATCAGGGGTATTATCTCCATCAACAATAGAAATCTCATTTCCCTGAATATCTATTTCTATACCTGAAACTGTTGCAGATCCAGAAATAGCAAAATCATAAATAGTTTCATTAGCATCACTATTATCTATACTAACGATAGCATCAAATGTTCCTGTGACAGAAGGGTTAAATGTAATTTGAAATGTTAAATTACCTCCAGCGGCAATAGAACTACTACTAGGCTGTGATGTTACCGTAAAATTAGAACTTCCAGTAATTACAACTATTGGTACACCAGTCAACAATAAGGAGCCAGTTCCAGTATTGTGTATTGTAAAAGTTCTTATAATTGAGCCTGGTAAGGTTACCGAACCAAAATCAGTATGATTAGTAGTAGAAGTGCCTGGAGCACCATCAATTATATCATTTCCATTTCCTTGTACATTAATTTCTGGATATAAACCTGTACTCCCAGTACCTCGTATATCAAAGTTAAAAGGGTTTTCATCTGGATCATTTGTTATAAACGACACGTTTGCGTTTTTAATACCTAAAGTTGTTGGAGTAAACGTAATACTAAAAGTTGTACTTCCTCCTGGTATAATGGTAGCTGCTGGAGCAGTATTAACTACAAAATCTGAGGCATTGGCACCTGTAATATTTATTGTTCCAATTGTTAAATCAATGGTCCCTGTATTTTCTATTGTATAAGTTCTAGTTAATCCAACTAATATAGGTGTGTCTCCTAAATTTGTATAATCAGTTGTAATAGGAGTGTTATCCTCATCTAGTATAATATTTCCATTACCATATACAGTGATTTCAGAATAATGAACTGTGGCAACAACTGGAACTCTCGGTGTAGAAAAACAAGGTCCGTTATTAGCATCAATATAAAATGTAGTTGTTGTAATAATTCCAGGAGTTGTTAAATTAGCACCTAGACCTGGTCCTAAATCAATTGCTGAATCTAAAGCAACTCCTCCTACTGCATTAGCATATAGAGATATTGTACTTCCTGGAATTGAAGTTTCTGCATTTAAAACGACCGTTCCAGGTCCATTTATTGAGCCAGGCGTAGTTGCTGTAATTGTTGGTACTGCATTTGAAGTTACTGCTATTAACCGTGTTGGTCCGCTACCACATGCATTTGATGGTGTAACTTCAACATTTCCAGATCCCGAACCTACAGTTACTGTTATTGAATTTGTTCCACCTCCACTATCTATTGTCCAACCTACTGGGACTGACCAATTATAAGTAAGACCTGAAACATTAGTAACACTATAGGTTTCTGTACTGCCCTCACAAACAATTATTTCACCTGTAATTGTGCTTGGTTGTGCTATTGCACTAGAGCTTACTGCTAATGAACTTAATGTTCCACTTCCACAAGTATTTGACGGTGTAACTTCAATATTTCCAGTAATAAAGCCAACTATACTTACAGTAATAGAGCTTGTCCCATTTCCACTATCAATTATCCATCCTGTCGGAACCGTCCAATTATATGATACGCCCGGAACATTGGTTACGCTATACGTTTCTGAAGTTCCATCGCAAACATTTGGGTTACCAGAAACCGAACTTGGTTGGGCAGGTATATCTGCACTAACAACTGCTAAAGTTCTTGGTAAACCGTCACAAGTTCCATTTGATGGAGTAACTTGAATATCTCCTGAGCCTGAACCCACAGTTACATCAATTGTATTTGAAGTTCCGCCAGCTGTTTGCACCCACCCTGCAGGGAAAGTCCAATTATACGATACTCCTGAAACAAATGCTACGCTATAAGTTTCTGAATTACCCTCACAGACATTTGTTGTTCCAGAAATTACACTAGGCTGAG
>NZ_JBFLKT010000181.1:0-5288 GCF_040883305.1 Lutibacter sp. | reverse complement strand
GGTACCAATGCGGCAATTTCTGATTATGATGATACAAAACCATCTTTATGGCAAAGTCAGGAAAATAAAAATAAAACAGTTGCTTTATGGAGAAAGTTAGCTGAAAGATATAAAGATGAGCCGTGGATTGGTGGTTATGATTTATTGAATGAAGTAAATGGAGATCACGTAACAGGTGTTCAATTAAAACAATTTTATATAGAAATTACCAATACAATACGCGAGGTAGATACAAATCACATCCTGTTTATAGAAGGGCACGATTGGGCAAATAATTTTACAGGAATAACTCCTACATGGGACGATAATATGGTTTATAGTTTCCATAAATATTGGAGTAAAAATGATACAGGTTCTATACAATGGGTGTTAGATTTGCGGGAACAACAAAATGTACCATTGTGGATGGGTGAAGCTGGTGAAAACTCAAATGTGTGGTTTACAGAAGCGATATCACTTTTTGAGGATAATAATATTGGTTGGTCTTGGTGGCCAATGAAAAGAGTGGAAACTATTGTTGGTCCATATTCTATAAAATTTACAGAGGGATATAAAAATATACTTGAGTATTGGAAAGGAAATGGATCTAAGCCTTCAGTGAATGAAGCTTATGCCGCTATTATGGAATTGGCAAACAATACCAATAGTGTAAATTGCAATTTTCAAAAAGATGTGCCTGATGCTATGATAAGACAAGTTGCAACAGATGCAACAATTCCATATAGTAATCATACAATTCCTGGAATTATTTATATGTCTGATTTTGATTTAGGGAAAAATGGTTATGCTTATTTTGATCAAGATTATGCAAATTATGCGCAATCTACTGGCTCATTTCAAGCTTGGAATGATGGTTGGGTTTATAGAAACGATGCAATAGACATTCAAACAAGCACGGACAATGTAAATAACAATGGCTATCAAGTGGGCTTTGTAAAAAAAGACGAATGGATGAACTATACAGTTACCATAAATGAAACGGGAACATATAAAGCAGGTGTTCGTTTAGCAGCCCAAAGTAATGGAGGTGAGTTTCATTTAGCACTTGATGGTCAGGAGATAACAACAACTCAATTTGTAAATGCAACTGGAGGTTGGGAAGCTTTCAAAACTTTTGAAGTAAATGACATTTTATTAGAACAAGGGACACACGTATTAACTTTTAGATTTGATTCGGAAGGTGAATTTAACTTAAGCAGTATAGAATTTACAAAAACAGGAGACATTTCATCAGCTGATTTTAAGGCTTTAAACGGACATACTGTTACTAATAATTCAGTAGCACTTGTGGTCAATCAATCGCTGTTAGAATCGTCATTAAATAGTTCGAAAGACTTTTTTAAACTAATAGTTAATGGAATTGAAGAATCTATAGCTTCTATTGCGTTTGATTTAAATAATAACAGAAGTATTATTATCAATACAAATAAAACGTTAGTTTATACTGACGCTATTAAAGTGAGTTATAATGGATCTGTAATTTTGTCTGGTACAGGAAAATTATTAAACACATTTTCAGATATAGAAATTAGAAATACACTTGAATCACTGTTTATTTTACCTGGAAAAATAGAAGTTGAAGATTTCATTGAAATGGAAGGATTGGGTGTTGAAAATACAACAGATGAAGGAGGAGGTAAAAATATTGGATACACTGATGGAGGAGATTTTGCTGATTATATAATTTATGCTGCAATAGATGCAAGTTATAAGGTGGATTTAAGATTTGCGGGTTTTGATGTTGGTGAAATTGGCTTGTATTTGGTTGATGACAATGGAACAGAGAATGAATTGTTAAAAATAAATACACCTCAAACAAGTGGGTGGCAGACTTGGCAAACAGTTTCAGGGAATTTAAATATACCTGCAGGAATTAATAGATTGCGTTTAAAAATTTTAAAAGGCGGATTTAATATGAACTGGATGCTGTTTGAACAATTAGCTGTGAACAATGATTTAGATGGAGATGGAATTTTAAATGAAAATGATGATTGTCCAAACACAGCAACGGGCGCTGTAGTTGACGCTAATGGTTGTGCAATATTTTCGTTACCAGCAAATAATTTCGGTATTAAAGTTATAGGAGAATCCTGCCCTGGAGAAGAAAATGGGAAAATCGAAATTACGACTGTTGAAACCAATAATTACCAATTAAATTTAAATGGAATTAAGAGATCTTTTACAACAGGAATATCACTTTCCCCTTTAAAGCCGGGGATTTATACATTATGTTTTACTGTTGAAGACGAAACATATGAACAATGTTTTACTTTAGAAGTTTTAAAAGGATTTGAATTTAAAGCAAAATCAAGTGTTTCTGGTAGAAAAGCAATTATAGAGATTGAAAAAGGTACCGCTCCATATCAAGTTTTCTTAAACGGATTTAAAGTTTTTGAAACAATGTCAAATTCATTTGAAATTGATGTAAAACAAAGTGATTTATTAGAAGTGAAATCGGCAAAATTATGTGAAGGATCTTATAAAAAACGCTTGGTTTTATTCGATGAAGTTGTCGCATATCCTAACCCTACAAAAGGTCAGTTTGAAATAGCTATTCCTAATTCTAGTAAGTTAACAATAATAGAAGTTTATAATATGTTGGGTCAATTGGTATTAGAAAAAACGGAGGGAATAAACTCAACAAAAACAAAGATAAATCTTTCAGGAAAACCAAATGGAGTTTATTTTATAAAAGTAAATGCTGAGGACACAAAAACATTAAAATTAATTAAAGAGTAAAGATTTTTAAAATGAAAAAAATATTGTATTTAGTTATTGTATTAGGTGTTAGTTTAAGTTCATGTGGAGGTTCTGGAGGAGATGATGGACCAACACCAGAACCAGTAAATACGAAACCTAGTAATCCATTAAATTCAAAACCAATAAATAATTTGCTTTGTATTGATAATTCGGTAATGTTTGAATGGAGTGCTTCTACGGATGCTGAAGGTGATGCTATCAAGTATCAATTACAGATAGCCACGGACAATCAATTTTTAGAAAATGTTGAAACAAGAGATAATTTGAGTGCTACCAGCGTACAAATATCTTTAGAAAGAGGTATTGCTTATTATTGGAGAGTGAAAGCTATTGATAGTAAAAACGCTTCAAGTGATTACTCAAGCAGTTTTCAATTTTATACAGAAGGTGATGGAAAGTCAAACTATGTTCCTTTTTTACCGAGTATTGTTGCTCCAACTTTAAATGAAATTGTTCAAACAAATTCAGTTAAATTAGAATGGACAGCAAGTGATACGGATGGAGACCTTTTACTATTTGATGTTTATTTTGGAACAAATAATCCGCCAACATCAAAAGCGGCTGAGAATATAAGTGAACCTAATGTAACAGTTGATTTAGCTACTTCAACAAATTATTATTGGAAAGTAGTGGTAAAAGATGACAAAGGTGGTTCAGCAATAGGTCAAATTTGGAATTTTAAATCAGACTAACTAAAATTATTATTAAAATGGATAAGGCAAAAACAATTTATTACTATCTGTTAAGTGGCTTGATAATAGGAGCAAGTTTAGTATCGTGTAAATCAAAAGATAAAAAAGATGATTCAAATATAACTGCAGTATCTAATGTTTGGAAAGTAGATTTCTTTGATGATTTTGATACTTTTAATCCGGAAAATTGGCAGGACCAAAGAATTTGGGTTAATAATGAAAAGCAACGTTATGTTCCTGATAACGAGTATGGTACTAGGGAAGTAAGTAATGGCACATTAAAGTTAAAGGTTATTAATATTGGTGAGAAAAGTGCCAGTGATAATTTTGATAAACATGGGAATCAACAGCCAGATACTGAATATGTTGCTGGTAGAATTGCATCAAAAAATAGAAAAGAGTTTATAAAAGGGAAATGGACCGCAAGATTAAAACTGTGGGGAAGTGGAGAACCTAGTATGTTTCCCGCTTGGTGGCTACTAGGAGCACAAAATAATGAACCTCCTGTACAAGAAGCTAATGAAAATGTCTGCTGGCCATTAACTGGATCTGGTGAGATTGATATTTTTGAACATCATGGAGATCATGAAAAGAACCAATTTACAACTGGCGCCATAAAAAGTTTAGGTGAGTGTGATAAAGGAGATTGGTGGAGTTTACGCAAAGGTATAGAAACAAATTTAGAAGAATATCACGAATTCTCGGTAGAATGGGAAGGAAGTGACTTAGTGTACCGTGTAGATAATAGAGAAGTGTATCGTAATGTTGGGCAAGGTGATAAATATCCAGAACCGATGTTTGCTATTTTAAATTATGCCAAAATTACTGACTCACCAATGCAAGGTGAATGGGTTATGGAAGTGGATTGGGTAAAACACGAATATCAAGAATAATTATGAGTAATATTTTTGAAATATAAACCATTTAATAAAACTTTTGAATAGTGTAATAGGACACTAATTCTAAAAGAATAGAAGTTTAATAAAAACTCAGGATTGAATTCAATCCTGAGTTTTTTGTTTTTATTAATTTAAAATTCATTAATAATTTTCCCCCTAAATAGAAACAAATTCTTCATCTACGATACTAATTTTATATCTAAATAAAGAAAAAACAGGAAATTCAGCATGATTTTTTTAGTCTTTATTATGTTTTATGCACCAACCACTTTTTTAAAAAAGTTTACAGCTATTACTATACCCTTATAATTATCTTTAGCTCGTCTATTTTAAATTAAGGGATTCTTGATGTATTAAAGAGTACTACCAATGCTTTGTTTTACATTCCTTTATGTTTTTTAGAATATTGCTGCGTAATATCACTTAGAACACCTATTAAGAATAAAAAATCACTTCTAATAATACATTCTTGCTAAAAGCCCTTTTTCAAGCAATCCTATTAGAGCCTTAAGTATTTTAAACTATACCTCTTAGCTAAATCAATACTTTTTTTAGGAAACTAGTGAATAAAAAAGTTTATTGCATTATGTAATCTTTAATTGTTTGTTAAGTAGTATTGGACATCCAGATTTTATTCGTTCAATTTATGATTTCCAGAGCCTTAAATCTCTCAATCCATTGCCTAGTCTACTAAATTTTTCAGTATATAATTAATTAAAAAATAACCCTAGATTTTAAAAAGAGTCTTGTTGTATGTATTTTAAAGATTTTAGCACTGCTACAATAAAAAAAAATACCTCAACATTACCACAACATTTGGCTTACTATAACCTTGGAGTGAAAAATATTAACTTTTTATTAAGACTATTAATTTAATTTTAAACACCTGTATTTTCTCTTATTTTATACAATATAGATGCTATTTTAATCATAAAAT
>NZ_JBFLKT010000180.1:0-8605 GCF_040883305.1 Lutibacter sp. | reverse complement strand
TTATAATGAAGCTAGCCGAAATCCTGTTGTTGAAGATGGAACTTTAGAAGACGATCAAAATAGAAGAGATTTTACAATAAATGCATTAGCTTTAAGTTTAAATTCAACGAATTTTGGAACATTATTAGATCCTTTTAATGGATTACAAGATTTAGAAAATAAGATAATTAAGACTCCATTAAATCCAGATATAACGTATTCAGACGATCCTTTACGTATGATGCGAGCAATCCGTTTTGCATCGCAATTAAACTTCACAATTGAAAAGGGCTCCTTAAATGCAATTTCCAAAAATGCAGAAAGATTGGATATTATTACCCGAGAACGTATTGTGGATGAATTTAATAAAATTATGCTTTCCCAAGTTCCTTCTGTTGGTATATTATTGTTGCATAAAACTAATTTATTAGAAAGATTTTTACCAGAACTTACTGATTTACAAGGTGTAGACGAAGTTGAAGGACAAAAACATAAAGATAATTTTTACCATACCTTAGAAGTAGTTGATAATATTTCTAAACATACAAATGATTTATGGTTACGTTGGGCAGCCTTGTTGCACGACATTGGAAAAGCGCCCACCAAAAAGTTTGATAAAAATGTTGGTTGGACATTTCATTCCCACGAATTTGTTGGGTCAAAAATGGTTTATAAATTATTTAAACGCTTAAAAATGCCATTGAATAATAAAATGAAATTTGTTCAGAAAATGGTATTTTTAAGTTCAAGACCTATTGTTTTAGCAACAGATGTAACGGATGCTGCTGTTAGACGTTTGGTTTTTGATACAGGTGATGATATTGATAGTTTAATGACACTTTGTGAGGCAGATATTACAACAAAAAATCCTATAAAATTTGAGCGTTATCATAATAATTTTAAAATGGTTCGTGAAAAAATTAAAGAAGTTGAAGAGCGAGATCATGTGCGTAATTTTCAACCACCAATTTCTGGAGAATTAATTATGGAAACGTTTAACCTAAAACCTTGTAGAGAAATTGGTCAGATTAAAGATGCGATAAAAGAAGCGATATTAGATGGTAAAATTGCAAATGACTATGATGAAGCGTATGCTTTTATGTTAAAAAAAGCTGAAGCATTAGGACTTAAAAAATAAATGAATAATTAAAATTGAATAATTTTTTCTTTTTTGAAAGCATTATTATTCAATTTCAGTCACTTTTCAGATAATCTCACGCAGTATCTCACAATTCATAATTCGTTATTTCTAATTATTAACATTATCTATTTAGCCTTCCAGTTATATTTCCTTCTAGAATTCCTAAAACTTCGTTAACTGAAGAAAAATTAACATCACCTTCATAAGTGTGTTTTAAAGCACTTGCTGCACTAGCAAATTCCATAGATTTTACATCGTCATAATGTTGTAAACCATAGATTAATCCTGCTGCAAACGCATCACCCGTTCCAATTCTATCAATAATATGTGTAATGTCCAGGTCTTTAGTTTCTCTAAATTCTTTTCCGTTCCACATTCTGGCTCTAATTTTATTCCAAGAAGAATTTACAGCTGTTCTAATTTTTTCAAACACTTTTTCAATTGAAGGGAATTTTAACATTAATTGTTGACTAGCCTCTATAAAATCTTCATTAGAATATCCAAATTTGGTATCTAATACTTCATTTATTTCATCAATACCACCAATAAATATGGTGGAATAATTTAATAAATCAACCAAAGCTTCTTTAGGGTTTTGACCATATTTCCACAAACCTTTTCTATAAGTAGGATCGGCAGAAATAATCATTCCTTTCTTTTTTGCAAATATTAAACCTTCTTTTAAAGTTTCGTAACCACCTTTACAAAGTGCAGGAGTAATACCTGTCCAATGAAACCATTTACCATCTTCTAAAGATTTTTCCCAATTTACCATACTTGGTTGAATTTCAGAAAATGAAGAATGCGAACGATTATAAGAAATAGTACTTGGGCGCATAACAGCACCAACTTCTAAAAAATAAACACCTAACGGACGTTGAGATCTTACAATTGCAGAAGTATCAACTCCAAATTTGCGTAAATAAGAAATTGCAGTATCTCCAACAAAATCATCTGAAATACAACTTATGTGCTTAACATCTCCACCAAAATTGGCAATGGAAATTCCAACATTTACTTCAGTTCCACCAAAATAAAATTCCAATAAGTTTGCTTGAATAAATTTTTTATTTCCTTCTGGAGATAAACGCATTAATACTTCCCCAAATGTAATAATCTGACTCATAATAATAGTTATTTTAAGTAAAGTTACAAATTGAACTAAAATTAGCCTAACCAATAATGAATTACGAACTGAATTATGGGATTTGTTAAATTTGAAGTATTAGCAATACTTGAACTAAAGAGCTTGCATAGTAACCAGCTTAAAATATTCACCTTTTTTGGCTAGTAATTCATCATGTTTACCTTGTTCTACAATTTTACCTTTTTGAAGTACTAAAATTAAATCTGCTTTTTGAATGGTAGATAAACGATGTGCAATTACTAACGATGTTCTATTTTCCATCATTTTTTCTAATGCTTTTTGCACCAACTGTTCACTTTCAGTATCTAGAGCCGATGTTGCTTCATCTAAAATCATTATTGGCGGATTTTTAAGGACAGCACGCGCTATACTTAAACGTTGCTTTTGTCCGCCAGAAAGGGTGTTTCCACTATCACCAATATTAGTTTCGTATTGGTTTGGCAAATCTTTTATAAATTCGTGCGCATTTGCAATAGTTGCAGCATCTTTAACTTCTTCTAAACTAGAGGTTTCTACTCCTAAGCTAATGTTATTTTTTACGGTATCATTAAATAAAATAGATTCTTGTGTTACAATGCCCATTAAACCTCTTAACGACTTTTGTTTGATATCTTTTATATCAATCCCGTCTATTTTTATAACACCTTTATTTACATCGTAAAAACGTGTAATTAAATTGGCTAATGTAGATTTTCCACTACCAGATTGTCCAACTAAAGCAACTGTTTGGCCTTTTTTAATATTTAATGAAAAATCTTTTAAAACATATTCATTTAAGTACTTAAAAGAAATCTTTTCGAAAGAAATTTCAGTATTAAAACTATTTTTATCTAAAGCAGTTGGTGTATCTACAATAGTATTTTCTGTTTCTAAAATATCTATAATTCGCTCTGCGGAAGCATTTCCTTTTTGAATACTATAAAAAGCTGTTGAAATTGCTTTTGCAGGATTTAACACTAAATAAAACAGTCCAATATAACCGAAAAATTCTTGTGGTTGCATATCGCTGTTTTCGCTTAAGACCAATCTTCCTCCAAACCATAAAATTGCTATGATGGTTGCTGAACCCAAGAACTCACTCATCGGAGAGGCCAATGTTTTACGTTGAATAACACTGGTCATTAAATTTCTAAATTTTGTAGTAGATGCTTTAAATTTATTTTCAATTTTGTCTTCGGCATTAAACCCTTTTATAACACGCAAACCAGTCAAGGTTTCTTCCATAAAAGATAAAAAAGTTCCAGTTTCTTGTTGTGCTAGTAAAGACTTTGCTTTTAATTTTTTGCTAATTGCGGAAATTATAAAACCAGAAACAGGTAATAAAATAAATACAAATAATGTTAGTTTTGCACTAATGGCAAACATTGATATTAACGTTAAAACAATTGTTAAAGGTTCACGTACAATGGTTTCTAAAGATGTTAAAAAAGAATTTTCAACTTCCTGAACATCAGAAGTCATACGTGCAATAATATCGCCTTTTTTCTTTTCAGAAAAGTAGGAGAGTGGTAGTTCTATAATTTTATGATATAAACTGTCTCTTAAATCTTTTACTACACCATTTCTTAAAAAGGCTAACACAAAAGAAGCTAAATAACGGAACAAATTTTTAAAGAAAAATAAACTAAAAGATAAAATACAAATAAAGAGTAAGGCTCTATCAATTCCTCCACTATCCATTAATTCCGTGACTTTATAATTTAAAGATCCAGAAACAAAGTCGTACAAACTTGAAATACCGTTATAAACGGGTTTTTCATATGTTGGTTCTTCTTTACCAAATAAAATTCCGAGTACAGGAATAAATCCTAAAACAGAAAGTACATTAAATAATGCATACAAAATATTAAAAAATATATTTAGGTATGCATATTTAATATAAGGTTTTGCGTATTTTAATATCTTTTTGAAATAATTCATTAAGATAGTTTCATTTCAGTAATAATTCGTTGAATTTTAGTATCTAATTCTGTTTCTACTTTTGCTGCATTCTTAATGGAATCCAATGGAGCTTTTACACTGAAATAAAATTTAATTTTTGGTTCAGTACCGCTTGGTCTTGCGGCAATTTTTGTTCCGTCTATAGTTTCGTAAATTAATACATTAGACTTTGGAATATCAATATCTTCAACAGTATTTGAAATTAGATTTGTTTTTGTTGATGCTTCATAATCATATACATAATTAACTTTAGAACCATCAATCTCAGTAACTGGATTTTCACGTAAATCTACCATCATTTGAGAAATTTGTTGTGCACCATCCATTCCTTTTTTAACAATAGCAATTAAATGTTCTTTGTAGAAATTATTATCTACATAAATTTGTAATAATTCCTGATACATAGAGCTACCTTTTGATTTTGCATCGGCAGCAATTTCACAAGCTAATAATGTAGAAGAAACAGCATCTTTATCACGCACAAAATCACCAATCATATAACCAAAACTTTCTTCGCCACCACCAATAAAATCAAGTGTTCCTTCAGCATCACGAATCATTTTAGCAATCCATTTAAAACCTGTTAAACTAACTTTAGATTCAACACCGTAGCGTTGGGCAATCTCACTTACTAAGTTTGTAGAAACAATTGTAGAACCCACAAACTGTTTTCCGTTTAATTTACCTGCTTCTTTCCATTTTTTAATTAAGAAGTTAGTCATTAAACACATTGTTTGGTTACCGTTTAAAAGTTTCATGTTTCCTTCTAAATCTCGAACTGCAATCCCCAATCTATCACAATCTGGATCTGTACCAATAACAATATCTGCGTTTATTTTATCTGCTAAATCTGTTGCCATTTTAAGAGCAGCAGGTTCTTCTGGATTTGGTGAAGCAACCGTTGGGAAATCTCCATTTGGAACGCGTTGTTCTTCAACAATATGAACATCGTTATAACCTGCTTTTTCTAATGCTTCAGGCACTGAAACAATAGATGTTCCGTGTAAAGAAGTAAATACAATTTTTAATTTATCACGATTTTTGGTGCTTTTGAAAGTTCCATTTTTTACACAGGAATCTGTAAAAACACTATCAATTTTTTCGCCTATAATTTCAATTAAATTTTCGTTTGCATTAAATTTAATTTCAGAAAATTCTAAACTATTAACTTCATCAATAATTTTAACATCATGTGGAGGAACAATTTGCCCACCATCATTCCAATATACTTTATAACCATTATATTCTGGCGGATTGTGTGAAGCTGTTAAAACAATACCAGCATCGCATTTTAAGTGTTTAACTGCAAAAGAAAGTTCTGGAGTTGGACGTAAATCTTCAAATAAAAATACTTTTATACCATTAGCTGAAAAAACATCGGCTACAATTTTTGCGAATTTTTGACTATTATGACGGCAATCAAAAGCAATTGCGACTTTAAGTTGTTTATTTGGAAAAGTTTGAATTAAATAATTAGACAGACCTTGTGTTGCCTTACCTAAAGTATATTTGTTAATTCGGTTGGTTCCTGCGCCCATTATGCCACGCATACCACCAGTACCAAATTCCATATCTTTATAAAATCGATCTGCTAATTGGTCTTGATCCGTATCTATTAATTGTTGAATTTCTTTTTTTGTTTCGTTATCAAAAGTCTCTGAAAGCCAAAGTGTCGCCTTTTCTAAATAATTATTCATAATATTTTAATGAAATTTTAATACAAAAATACTGTTATTCATCGTAAAATAATAGTACTAATTACTAAAACGTTTTATAAATTGATTTTGTTAGAAATAAAATATCTTTTTGTGTCGGATTTTGTACGCAGCATTATTTCTCCTAAAAAACCTGCTAAAAATAATTGTGTACCAATAATCATAGTTACTAATGCAATATAAAATTGTGGTCTTTCTGTAATTAATCTACCTGTAGGATTGAAAAATAGTTTGTCAATTCCTAAATAAAATGCAAATGTGCACCCTACAATAAACATTATTGTACCTAAAAACCCGAATAAATGCATAGGTCTTTTACCAAATGTTGATAAAAACCAGATGGTAATTAAGTCTAAAAACCCATTAATAAACCGTTCTATTCCAAATTTAGTTACACCGTATTTACGTGCTTGGTGTGCAACTACTTTTTCATCTATTTTATTAAATCCTGCATTTTTTGCAAGTACTGGAATGTAACGGTGCATTTCACCATTCACATCAATGCTTTTAATTACTTCTTTTTTATAGGCTTTTAAACCACAATTAAAATCGTGTAATTTTAAGCCAGAAGTTTTTCGGGCAGCAGCATTAAATAATTTTGAAGGAATGTTTTTTCTGATTTTAGAATCGTAACGTTTCTTTTTCCAACCAGAAATTAAATCGAAGCCATCTTTAGCAATTAAATTATACAATTCTGGAATTTCATCTGGACTATCTTGTAAATCCGCATCCATTGTAATTACAACATCGCCTTCAACCTCTTTAAAACCAGCGTTTAGAGCTTGTGATTTTCCATAATTTTTTTGAAAACGAATACCTTTTACGGAAGTATTTTTTTTTGAAAGTTGTTCTATAACTTCCCAAGAAGTGTCTGTACTACCGTCATCAATAAAAAGAATCTCGTAAGAATAACGATTGGATTGCATAACTTTTGCAATCCAATCATGTAATTCATTTAAAGATTCTTCTTCGTTAAGTAGTGGAATAACTACTGATATATCCATTTATTATATGTTCTTAATTATCTTCTTCAGTTCTTTTTAATATTAAACCTTCAATAAGTGAAATAATAAATCCAAAGAATAAACTTCCAACAATTCCCATTGCAGCTGCAATTAGCGGACTTGAGAATTTTTCTTGCATTCCTATCGCCATTTCTAATTGTTCGTCTGTCATATTAGGATTTTGTTCTAACATTTTTTCTTGACCAACTTTCATCATATTTTCCATAAAATCAGGTTCAATAAAGTTGATGAAAATTTGATTGTAAAGCACAGATATAATTGCACCTACTAAAGCAATTCCCAATCCAATTTTTATAGCTTCACCTAAACTTAAAAGATTGTTATTACCTTCTTTAAAGTTTTTTAAACCCATAAAAATAATTACAGCCATAATTACAAAGCTAGCTGCCATTACACCAAATCCTTGGTCATAAATTTTTCCCATTGCATAAATTGCAACTGAAAGAATAACTGAAACTACACCTAAAATTAGTCCATAGTTTAACATTACTTGTTTTGATGTTGTTGATTTTTGGTTTTCCATAATTGTTTTGTTTAGTT
The DNA here is from genome assembly GCF_040883305.1 of Lutibacter sp. Lineage (GTDB taxonomy): Bacteria > Bacteroidota > Bacteroidia > Flavobacteriales > Flavobacteriaceae > Lutibacter. The sequence continues at coordinate 1,117 of NZ_JBFLKT010000180.1, read as the reverse complement.
TTTAAGAATAACAAATATACTAAATACACATTTAGTAAAAAGATATTTTAATTAATATTACAGTTTGTTTTAATAATTTATTAGTAATCAGAATTTTAAAAATGTTACATAAAATTATAAAAAATTCGTTGTTTAAACTAAAAAATGATTGTAAATTTGCATCGGGCAAGTCCTACACAATCAGCTCCCTTTGAATCCTCCAGGGCGGGAACGCAGCAAAGGTATTAGGTTGTAGCGATGTGATGTAGGTAGCTTGCCTTTTTTTATTTTCCTGTCCTAAATCCATTCCAAAGTAAAGGATTTTTAAAATTTACATTTAATTTTTATCCTTCCCCAAACTTTTTAACTTTACAATCTTATAACTGTTAAACTTAATTAATGAATAAAGTTGTTTTAATTACTGGCGGATCTTCTGGAATAGGGAAATCTGTTGGAGAATTTTTATTAGAAAAAGGATTTATAGTTTATGGAACAAGTAGAAATCCACAGAAAATTCAAGATCATCTGTTTAAATTGGTAGCCTTAGATGTTACAAATATTGAAACTATTAATGCCGCAGTTGCGGAAGTAATTTCCAAAGAAGGAAGGTTAGATATTTTGATTAATAATGCAGGAATGGGAATTACAGGTTCAATTGAAGAAACACCCACTGATGAAATGCGTACTGTTTTTAATACAAATTTGTTTGGTGCCATTGATGTTATGAAAGCCGTTTTACCGCAAATGCGTAAGCAAAAAAGTGGTTTGATTATTAATGTAACTTCTATTGCAGGATATATGGGATTGCCTTTTAGAGGAATTTATTCAGCAACTAAAGGTGCGTTAGAAATTGTTACTGAGGCTATCAGAATGGAAGTGAAAAGTTTTGGAATCCAAGTAACCAATGTTGCTCCAGGTGATTTTGCAACAAATATTGCCTCAGGAAGGTATCATACACCTGTTTTTGAAAATTCACCTTACAAAAAAACATATCAAGAAAACTTAGATTTAATGGATTCTCACGTTGATAGTGGCAGTGATCCTTTAGAAATGGCAACTGCTATTTATAAAATTATTCAAACTCCAAAACCTAAAATACACTATAAAGTTGGAGATTTTATGCAGAAATTTTCAATTG
>NZ_JBFLKT010000179.1:0-9646 GCF_040883305.1 Lutibacter sp. | reverse complement strand
TGTGTTCAATTCTTGGAGCATCACCGGCTTCCTGCAAATTCATTCCAAAATCTACTAAATTCATTACTATTTGAACGTGACCTTGTGGTTGAAAATCACCTCCCATAACACCAAAACTTACATAAGGATTTCCGTTTTTGGTAATAAATGCTGGGATAATGGTATGAAAAGGTCGTTTTTTAGGCTCATAAGTATTAAACTTTCCTTCTTCTAACGTAAATAATTCACCGCGATCTTGTAACATAAAACCTAATTTTGGAGGCACCATTCCAGAACCCATTCCTCTATAATTACTTTGTATAAGAGAAACCATATTACCCTCTTTATCGGCTACCGTTAAATAAATAGTTTCTCCAGCACTAATTTCTCCAGCATTGTATTTTCCAGCCCTTTCAGTAATTAATTCTTTTCTGCTTTTCGCATATTCTTTATCCAATAATTCTTGAACCGGTACTTTTGCAAAATCCATATCTGCATAGTATTTTGCTCTGTCTTCAAAAGCCAGTTTTTTAGCTTCAGTAACAATATGAATATGTTCAGCAGATCCAAATTCAATATTTGAAAAATCATATTGTTCAATAATATTCAACATTTGTAAAGCAGCAATTCCTTGTCCGTTTGGTGGTAATTCCCACACATCAAAACCTCGATAATTTACGGAGACTGGCTCTACCCATTCCGATTTGTGAGTTGCCAAATCATTATACGATAAAAAACCTCCTTGTTCTTTTATAAAATTAACAATTGTATTTGCCATTGCACCTTTATAAAAAGCATCACGGCCACCTTTAGCTAATTTAGAATAGGTAGTTGCCAAATCCGGATTTTTAAAAATTGTTCCTTTTGAAGGCACTTTACCATTAGCCGTATATGTTTCTAATACATTAGGAAATTTAGCTCCTAAATATGGGACAGAACGTTCAAAATAATATCCAATTAGTTCGGTAACTGGGAAGCCTTCATTCGCATAATTTATTGCTGGTGTTAAAATTGTATTCATTGGTAATTTTCCAAATTTAGCATGCAATTCAAACCAACCATCAACACAACCAGGCACACTAACAGGTAAAGGACCTAAAGATGGGATTTTTTTATAATTATTATCTTTAAAATATTTTAATGTTAATTCTTCTGGTGATCTTCCACTTGCATTTAAACCGTAGAGTTGTTGTGTTTTTGCATCCCAAACTATGGCAAATAAGTCACCACCAATACCACTTCCTGTTGGTTCCATTAAACCCAGAGCTGCATTGGCTGCAATTGCAGCATCAATTGCGGAACCGCCCTTCTTCAAAATATCAATACCTACTTGAGTAGCTAAAGGATGCGAGGTTGCTACCATTCCGTTTTTTGCAATTACTTCTGATCTTGTAACAAAATTTGCACCAGTAATTCTGTCTTGAGCATTTATTTGTATTGAAGAAAATGCGATAATAACTATTAATAAATATTTCATAATTGAAGATTTTATGGGTTCTAAACAAATTTAAATTAAAAAATCATATAATACGAAGAGATTTAACGCAAAAAATCCTAACAATTTCAAAAGAACTGTTAGGATTTTTATTTTTTCGAATTTAATTAAACCTCTTAAAAAGAATAGTTTAATCCAAACATCCAGTAGGTTTGTAATTTATTATCAACATTGCTAAAAGTAGCAGTATCATCATCTACTAAAGCATAGTTTAAAGCTTCTTGCTTGTTTTTTCTTAACCCTAAATCAAAACCAACACCAATTCCTTTCCAAAGAGTGTAACCAAATGAATTTGTCCAAGTCCAGTTAGAAAAATCTGAACTTTTATAACTTTGAAATGCAGAAAGGTTTGTTTTAAAATTTACAGCACCAAGTTGCTTGGTATAATCTGCAACTATTTTAGCACCTAAAGAAGACTCAAAAATAGTTTCACCTTTACTAAAAACAAAATTATAGTTTAATGGATGAATTACTACAACCAAATCTGCAACTGGAGTCCAAGTGGCTCCAACCCCAAGGTCTAAATAACCAGGGTCGTTAAAATTACTTAAAATGGTTGTTTTGTATTCACCTAAAGTTGAAATTGCAAATTTTTCACTTAATTTATACCCATATAAAGATGTTATACTAAACACATCTGTTGCTTCTTGAAAATCTTTATTATCTGTTGGATCGTCTTTATCATCAAACTTTACCCAGCTTAAATTAACATTTGCAGAGTTTCTCCAAAAAAACTTTTCTTGCAATAAATTTGCAAACGCGTTTACTGTAAATCCAATATTCCCTGTAGATGAATTCGGTTTTCCTTTTGAATACCAATTGTCAAAACCAGAAAGATTTCCACCAATTGTACCAAACGCACCTTTTTTCCAGCCTGGAAGTGCGTCTATTTTACTTTGAATCGCTTTTACTTTTGATTGTAAGGCAGCTATTGAATCTTTTTTAGGAGCTTGTTCAGCTTTTAATTCTTCAATTGTTTGTGCATTTAGGTACGTTATTCCAAACATACACACTAATACTAAAATTACTTTTTTCATATTTTAAAATTTAAATTTTTAAGAGCGCAGATATGCATTAATAAGACAACTTTTATTGAAAAAAGTCACATTATTTTTTAATTTTCTAATTAAATATTAATTGACAATTGCTGTAAACTGAACATATAATAGTTAAATTTAAGAAAAAAATGAGACAATAGTTAGTCTAATTTAAATAAATAAAATGATCTGCTGATTTTAGACTAAAATAACAGTATAACTAATATAAATGAAAAGACTTTAGCAGTTATTTTAAAACTAAAATCCATAGTTAAAACTTAGCCCAAAAACCTCTCTTATTTGAAAGCCCTCAAAAGCATTATCATCGTATATAGATTGAAAAATAAGGTTTGTAGTAAAATGATTATTAATTTTCATTACAAGATTCATTGTGTAATCAATATCAATATTTTCTGGATCTTCTAAATAATTGGCATATAAATTAATTAGATTTTCAATCGAAATATTTTCCATTAAGTCGATTTTTAATCTACCTGAAGCATTAAAACCTAATTCCAATCTTGTATTTTTTCCTTCTTCAACTCCAAAATAGGCTCCTTTAGGCAATGTAAAATCTTTATCTACAATTACTAATTTAGTAGTAGCAGGAGCAATATTAAATTTAAAGTTTTTGCTTTTTTCCCATAACATACCCGGTCCAATTAAAAATGTAGCTGGTGAAAAAAAGTTGGTAAATTCAGTTCTAATTTCTTTTCCGTTAGCATCTTTACTATATTTAAACCCTTTAGTAAACTGTGTTTTAAAGTTAAATAAAACAGAATAATACCAAAAACCTTCTGCATTAATACCTAATAATGAGTTAAATTCGATCCTATCGTCGGTTTTTTTTTCAAACTCAGTGTTTTTACTTTTAGTTAAACCATAGGAAGTAGTAATATTATTTTTCCAAGTATAGTTTCCCTTGGCATAATCAAAGTTGTAATTTATACTGGCATTACCAGCTAAGGTGTTTTCACCTCTTGCTACCCAATTAGTAAATGCAGATTGATTGAACATAAAAGAAATTTTTCCCTTTTTAGTCCAGTTTGATTTTGGAGTAGATGATTCTTTTTCTTGAGACAACAATAAAGTAACGTTGAACCCCAACAGTAAACATAGAAAAAAAGCTTTCTTCATAAAATTCTAATTGAAAATTATAATTTAAGCGAGCAAAATTAATAAGAATACTTTATATAAAAAAGTTAAAAAACGTGTTATTTACATTTAAAAAGTTGAATTATTTAAAATGATCTGATTTAATATGTTTGGGTAATTAAAAGGCTTGTCTGAATTAGTTTAAATATTTTTTTTATAAAACTAACTCTCTTCATTTTTATCAATTAAACCAAATTTTTTAGCTCTAGCTTCCCAACTTTTTCTGGCAAGTAGTTGTAAGTCTTCAACAGTATCACGTTCGTCCATAATTTCTAAACCGAGTAAGGTTTCAATTACATCTTCCATAGTTACAATTCCGCTAGTTGTTCCATATTCGTCAACAACCAAAGCAATGTGTTCTTTGTTGGCAATAAATTTTTCAAATAAATCTGGAATAGGAATTGTTCTATTTGTTATTATTAATTCTCTTTTTATTTCAGAAAGTTTTTTAGATCCATTGCCTTTAATAATTTCTTCCATAACATCATCTTTCAAAATAAAACCGGTGATATTGTCTGAATTGTCATTAAAAATAGGAATTCTAGAGAATCGTAATTTCGGATGTAGGTTAAAAAACTCTTGAATTGTAATATCTTCAGAAGCCCTTGTCATTACAGTTCGGGGAGTCATAACATCTTTTACTTGTACTAATTTAAAGGTAAGTAGATTTTTAATAATAGCACTTTCACTTTCTTCAAAAACACCTTCTTCGTGTGCAATATCGGTCATTGTATGAAAATCTTCTCTACTTAAAATAGAACCATGACCACCTCTTCCTCCAATTAGTTTGGTAGTTAGTTGAAGCAACCATAACGCACCTGTATATTTTAATACAAATATAAAAGGAATCAGCGTATTTGCAGTAAAACCAGCTAATTTATTCCAATATTTCGCTCCTATTGTTTTTGGTATTATTTCTGAAAAAACCAATATTAAAATAGTCATTATTGCAGAAATAATTCCAACGGCATTGATTCCAAATATATTTATTTCAAAATCTAAAGATTCTGCTTGAACTCCAACCAATATTGCACCAACAGTGTGTGCAATGGTATTTACGGTTAAAATTGCAATTAAGGGTTTATCAACATCTTTTTTTAGAAGTTCTAGTTTAGAAGCATAAGCTTTTCCTTCTTGTTTTTTTATGGTTATAAATGTTGGAGAAATACTCAATAATACTGCCTCTAAAATAGAGCATAAGAATGAAAAGAAAAGAGAAACTGCAGCATAAAATATGAGTAACGTCATTAGTTGAGTGATTTAAAGGCTAAATGTAAGTAATAAAATGGCAACTTGAAAATAAAAGATAATTCTAAAAAAATCTCTAATGTATTTTCAAAGGCAAGCTTAAAATGCTATTTTTTCTTTTTATAAAGTGATACCGTAGAACAAGCTTCTCCAAACATAATGCTTTTTGCAACTGGCTGTAATTTTTCAATCAACTGAATATATGCAGTTTCTGGAATTGGTTTATTGGAGCAACCCTTAATAATAACAGGAAAATCTTTATACGTTTCAACACTAAAGTTATTTAGCATATCCTGAAAAATTGCTATATCTAATTGTTCTAAATTTCCAATAATAGTTTTTATTGCAAACGGACTTGTGTAGGTTGCAATTAGCATGTAAGCCCAAGACGGAATTATTGCATCAGAGGAGCAAGTAAGTGCTATATAATGGTTTTGGTATTGACTCCAATCGTGATTTTTTAAATACTCACGAAAGTCTTTTTCTTTTAAAATGAGTTCATGAAACAACCATTTTTTTATATCAATACTAGTTCTTGGACCTTTTGGATAAAAATCTTCAAGATCTATGGTTTTTAGTTTGCTTTTAGCAACTCTATTTACAATCTCGTCTGCCATTATAAAAAACCAAGTTCCAATTTTGCTTCTTCGCTCATCATATCCTGCGTCCACATTGGGTCAAAAGTAATTTCAACCTCAGCATTTTTAACTTCTTCAAGTGTTTTTACTTTTTCTTCAATTTCAACAGGTAATGTTTCAGCTACTGGACAATTTGGAGATGTTAGGGTCATTAATATTTTAACATCGTTATTTTCACTTACAAAAACATCGTAAATTAATCCTAATTCAAATATATCTACTGGAATCTCAGGATCGTAAATAGTTTTTAAAACTTCTACTATTTTATTTCCTAATTCTTCTACTCTATTACTATTCATACTTAAAACCGTTCTTTATATTCATTCTAAATAAGAGCAAATATACTCAATACATTTAGGTTTTCGGGAAATTTGGCGAATTTATTTTTTTCTTTATCAAGGCAAAATTTTCAAACATAGCCTTAGCCATGGTTTAAAATTTTAACGCAGAGAAAGGGAAAAAGAAAGCGTGAAAAAACTGAAAACCAATGTGTGCTGAGTTTATACATGAATTAACTCAATTTAGATTGAAAAGCGAGTGCGTATAATTTTATTTGTTTAATCATAGAAACCAATCCGTTCGCTCTTGTTGGAGAAAGATGTTCTTTTAAACCAATTTTATCTATAAAAAACAAATCAGCATCTAAAATAGCTGCCGGTGTTTGCTCATTAAAAACACGTAATAAAATAGCAACAATTCCTTTTGTTAAAATGGCATCACTATCTGCTGTAAAGTTAATTTTTTGGTCTTTAATTTCTGAATGTAGCCAGACTTTGGACTGGCAACCAACTATTAAATTTTCATCTTTTTTGTAGGTTTCGTCAATTAAAGGCAAGGATTTTCCAAGTTCGATAATATATTCATAACGTTCCATCCAGTCATCAAACATTGAAAACTCATCTATAATTTCTTCTTGTATTTCTTTGATAGTCATTTTTTAAACTTATTTTTGCACAATCTAAGATTGCAACTTTTAAAGAACTGCAAAATTAAGGTAAAAAAATTAGAATTCCATTCCTATAAAGGCAGGAATCTTATCTATAAATATATTTGTAAATTATTGACAGATTCTTGTATTTACAGGAATAACAAAAAACTTAAAATGAGTAAATTATTAATTGTTGGAACGGTTGCTTTTGATGCTATTGAAACTCCGTTTGGTAAAACTGATAAAATTTTAGGTGGTGCTGCAACCTATATTTCACTTTCTGCATCACAATTTGGAGTAAAATCAGGAATTGTTTCTGTTGTTGGTGGAGATTTTCCAACAGCATATTTAAAAAAATTAAATGATAAAAATATCAATACAGATGGTATTGAAATTATAAAAGAAGGTAAAACATTTTTTTGGAAAGGAAAATACCACAACGATTTAAACACAAGAGATACATTAATTACAGATTTAAATGTATTGGCAGATTTTGAACCTGTGGTTCCGGAAAAGTTTTTAGATACTGATTTTTTAATGTTAGGAAATTTACATCCTTCTGTTCAAATGGCAGTTATTAAACAAATTCCTGTAAGACCTAAATTAGTTGCATTGGATACTATGAATTTTTGGATGGATAATACCTTACCAGAATTAATGGAGGTAATTGCTAAAATTGATGTAATTACAATTAATGATGAGGAAGCAAGACAGTTATCTGGTGAATATTCTTTGGTTAGAGCAGCCCAAAAAATACAAGAAATGGGACCAAAATATGTGGTGATTAAAAAAGGAGAACATGGTGCGCTATTGTTTAACGATGATAATGTGTTTTTTGCTCCAGCTTTACCTTTAGAAGAAGTTTTTGATCCAACAGGTGCTGGTGATACATTTGCAGGTGGATTTATTGGACATATTGCTCGAACAGGTGATATTTCTTTTGAAAATATGAAAAGAGCAGTAATTTCAGGATCTAATTTAGCTTCATTTTGTGTTGAAAAATTTGGAACAGAACGTATGGAAAATTTAACTTTTCAAGAAATTCAAGAACGTTTATTACAATTTAAATTATTAACTCAATTTGAAATTGAATTAGGTTAATTTTATTTTAAAATTCTGCACTTGTGCAGAATTTTTTAGTTACATATATTACTATACTAAAACATAAACTATGAGTGACGCTATTAAGCACGAATGTGGAATTGCAATGGTTCGATTGTTAAAACCACTTCAGTATTATAAAGATAAATATGGTTCTGCGTTTTATGGTTTAAATAAAATGTATTTGTTAATGGAGAAACAGCACAATCGTGGTCAAGATGGTGCAGGTATAGCAAGTATTAAATTTAATGTAGCTCCCGGAACGCGTTATATTAGTCGTGTTCGCTCAAATGCCGACCAACCCATACAAGATGTTTTTGCTCAAATTAACAATCGTTTAAATGATTTAAATGAACAATTTCCTGAAAAAATTGACGATGTAAAATGGCAAGTTGAAAACGCACCTTACATTGGAAACCTATATTTAGGTCATGTACGTTACGGTACTTTTGGAAAAAATAGTATAGAAGCTGTACATCCATTTTTACGTCAAAGTAATTGGATGCATAAAAGTTTAATTGTAGCAGGTAACTTCAATATGACCAACTCTAAACGTTTGTTTAATGATCTGGTTGAAATTGGTCAACACCCAAAAGAAATGACTGATACTGTTACAGTTATGGAGAAAATTGGTCATTTTATTGATGACGAAGTTAGCAAATTATATGAAAAATTAAAAGATGAAAAAAATGTCTCTAAGAAAGACGCTTCTCCTTTAATTGAAAAACGAATTAATATAAAAAAAATATTAAAACGTTCTGCAAAAAACTGGGATGGCGGCTATGCAATGGCTGGTTTATTGGGACATGGTGATGCTTTTGTATTACGTGACCCAGCAGGAATCAGACCCGCCTTTTATTATAAAGACGATGAAGTTGTTGTTGTAGCTTCTGAGCGACCAGTAATTCAAACCGTTTTTAATGTTGCAATTGATGATGTAAAGGAATTAGAACCTGGGCACGCTTTAATTATGAAACGTGATGGAAAAGTTACTTTTGATCAAATTAGAAAACCGTTGCCGCAAAAATCATGTTCTTTCGAACGTATTTATTTCTCAAGAGGAAGTGATGCAGATATATATACCGAACGAAAAAATTTAGGAAAATTAGTATTCCCTAAAATTCTGGAAAAAATAAATAACGACTTAAAAAATACCGTTTTTTCATACATTCCAAATACTGCAGAAACTTCTTTTTACGGCCTGCGTGAGGCTGCAGAAGATTTTTTAAATCAACAAAAAACGGCTGCCATTTTACATGGACAACGAAATTTATCTGCTGATAAAGTAAAAGAAATTTTAGCTGAAAGACCTCGTATAGAAAAATTAGCCATAAAAGATGCAAAACTTAGAACTTTTATTGCGGATGATAATAGTAGAGACGACTTGGTTGCTCACGTGTACGATGTTACTTATGGAATTGTAAAACCAGATGATAACTTGGTTATTATAGACGATAGTATTGTAAGAGGTACTACTCTAAAAATGAGTATTATTAAAATTTTAGACCGATTAAAACCTAAAAAAATCATTATAGTTTCATCGGCTCCACAAATTCGTTATCCAGATTGTTATGGAATTGATATGGCAAGAATGGGCGATTTTATTGCCTTTAGAGCAGCTTTAGAATTATTAAAAGAGACAAATAACTTCAATTTGGTTGAAGAGGTATATAATAAATGTAAAGCACAACAACAATTAGAAGATTCAGAAATTGAAAATGCTGTAAAAGAAATTTATGATGCCTTTTCAGATGAACAAATTTCAGATAAAATTGCTCAAATGCTTAAAACAGATGAAATAACTTCTGAAGTTGAAATTATTTACCAATCTGTTGATAATTTACATACGGCTTGTCCAAATCATTTAGGAGATTGGTATTTTACAGGAGATTATCCAACACCTGGAGGGAACAGAGTTGTTAACGATTCCTTCATTAATTTTTATGAAGGGAGTAACAAAAGAGCTTATTAAAAACAAACTTTAATCCTTAATTTAGATAGTATAAAAGCAAAAAATTTATTTTTTTAGTTTTTGTACTGTTTATAAGTACTATCAATTTCTCTG
>NZ_JBFLKT010000178.1:0-5863 GCF_040883305.1 Lutibacter sp. | reverse complement strand
ATACATAAATTCAACACAATAACAATTCCAAAATGAACTGGATCCATTCCTAATGTAGTTACAACTGGAAGAAAAATAGGTGTAAATATTAAAACTGCAGGGGTTTTGTCCGCTAATATGGAGTTTGCCTTTTTATAAATTTTTGTAGCATTACTTGGTTGTAACACTTCATCTATATTAAAATAACGCTTCAATTCTACATGTGTCCAATGAAACAGTGGGTTTCTCAATGTTTTTGGAACGGTTTTAGCCCATTTTTATAAACTTTTTGAAATCCCTAATTCCAGTCCTCTTAATTCTGCTAAACCACGTAACCTTCCAATTCCAGAATAACCAGGATTGGTTTTTTTATGTAAATCGTCTAACATTTGATGTCCGTGATCTGGGCGCATTGGAATTAAAGCGTCTTTCATTCCTAAAGAAATTCTTCTTTTTTGTTCAAGCAACACTTCTTTTACAACGCTGTACATATCCACATCGCCTTCTAAATGATTTGCTTCATGGAAATTTCCTTCAGCATCTCTTTGGGTACTTCTTAAATGTAAAAAATGAACTCTGTCTGCAAAATGTTTAAATATTTGCACCAAATTATTATCGGCTCTAACACCTAAAGAACCTGTGCAAAATGTAATTCCGTTTGCTCTATTTGGCACTTGCTTAAATAAATAAGCATAATCTGCTTCGGTACTTACCACTCTTGGTAATCCTAAAATTGGAATTGGAGGATCGTCTGGATGAATACACATAAGCACTTCGTTTTGAGCAGCCACTGGTATAATTTCTTTTAAAAATGAAACCAAATTCTCTTTTAATTTTTGCGCATCAATTTCAGCATACGTATTTAATATTTGTTGAAATTGCTCTAATGTATAGCCTTCTTCTGCTCCTGGTAAACCTGCAATAATATTATTAATTAATACCTTTTTTTGTTCTTCTGAAAGATTTTCAACATAAGATTTTGCTTTTACTTGTTGCACTTCTGAATAATTATTTTCAGCTCCTGGTCTTTTTAATAAATACAATTCAAAAGCTGCAAAAGCTGTTACATCAAAACGCAATGCTTTTGAACCGTCTGCCACTTCATAATCTAACGAAGTTCTTGTCCAATCCAATACTGGCATAAAGTTATAACAAACGATGTTTATTCCACAAGTTGCTAAATTTAGAATGCTTTTTTTGTAATTCTCAATATATTGCTGAAAATTTCCAGAACGTGTTTTTATATTTTCATGCACTGGAATACTTTCCACAACACTCCAATTTAATCCTGCATTTTCAATTACAGCTTTTCGTTCTTTAATAGCTTCAACACTCCAAACTTCTCCATTCGGTATTTGATGCAAAGCTGAAACAATTCCTGTTGCTCCTGCTTGTCTTATATCTGCTAATTTTACGGGATCATTTGGCCCGTACCATCTCCAAGTTTGTTCCATAATTATATTTTTTAAACGCCGCTAAATGCACTAAATCCGCCATCAATTGGTACTACAATTCCCGTTACAAATTTGGATGCATCTGAACATAAATAATGAATAGATCCATTTAATTCTTCAGTTTCACCAAAACGTTTCATTGGTGTATTTCTAATAATTGCATTGCCTCTATCTGTATAAGCTCCCGTTTCTTTATTAATTAGCAAATCTCTATTTTGATTTCCTATAAAAAATCCTGGAGCAATAGCATTTACGCGCAATCCTTCTCCAAATTTAGTTGCCATTTCAACAGCCATCCATTTTGTAAAATTATCAATTGCAGCTTTTGAAGCCGAATAACCAACAACTCTTGTAATGGCACTTTGCGCTGTCATAGAAGAAATATTGATAATAATTCCTTGTTTATTTTTCACCATTTCTTTACCAAAAACCAAGGCTGGTAATATGCTTCCAAAAAGATTTAAATCAACCACTTTTTTAAAATGATCAATATTTACCTCAAAAATAGTTTGGTTTTCTCCAATAGTTGCGCCAGGCATATTTCCTCCAGCAGCATTAATTAACACATCAATTTTTCTATATTTAAAAATAATTTCATCTGAAATTTCTTTTAAACTATCTTCATCCATTACATTACAAACAAAACCCACTACTTTTTCGCTCACTTTTTTCAGATTAATTATTGCAGCATCTATAATTTCTTGTTTATAATCTAAAATAATAACTGTAGCTCCATTTTCTAATAAATAAGAAGCCATTTGACCTCCTAAAACTCCACCTCCACCTGTAATTAATATAACTTTGTGATCTATTTTAAATAAATTCATATTTTATATATTTAATTTTTTTAATTCTATTTTTTCTTTAGCAAACTTTTTTCTTTGGTCTTCTAACTTCTAAAATCTATTTTCGTGTGCGCACACAAAACTAGTAATTATATTTAATTTTGGGGGTATTATTAATTTAATTTTTTAATATTTGTATTGATTTTGAATAAATTATGATTACAATAAAAGAAATTGCAGAGATTGCGAATGTTTCAGTTGGAACTGTTGATAGAGTTATTCATGGAAGAGATGGTGTTTCGGAAAAAACAAGGGAAAGAGTTCAAAAAATTTTAGAAGAAAATAATTTTAAAATTAATATTCTTGCCAGATCGCTAGCAATGAAAAAAAAGTATAATTTATCAGTATTAATACCTGATTTTGATGCGGATAACTTATTTTGGAAATCACCATTATTAGGTATTTCAAAAGCTGCTGAAGAAGTGTTAAGCTTTGGAATTGAAGTGAATAAATTCACTTTTAATCAACTAGATAAGAAATCATACTTAGAAAATTTTCAGAAATTAATTGATGGTAATCCTGATGCTGTAATACTTACTCCTCTCTTTTTAAATGAGACTAAAATAATGGTGGATTTACTAGAAAAAAGAGAGATTCCATATATTTTCTTAAATATTGAAATGAACGGATTTAAGAATATTTCATTTATTGGTCAGGATTCTTATAAAGGAGGCTATTTATCAGGAAAATTAATGCATTTATGTACAGGAAAAGATGCTACGTACTTAATTACAGATATTGAATCTAAGCTTTACAATAATAACGTAATAGAAGGTAGAATAAGAGGGTTTAACTCCTATTTTAATAAGAATAACATTCCTTTTAATTCCGTGTCATTAAATTTTGAAGATTTAACAAATCTTGAATTGGTAAAACAACAATTAACAGCAATTTTTGAAATTCATACAAATATAACGGGTATTTTGGTTCCTTCGAGTAGGATTTCAACAATTTCTAATTGTATTGATTCAGAAAAATTAAAAAATTTAAGGTTAATTGGATTTGACACAACAGCGCAAAATGTTGCTTATTTAAAGAATGATAAAATTACCTTTTTAATTTCTCAAAAATCATTTAATCAAGGGTTTAAATCAGTTAAAATAATGACTGATTATTTAATTCAGAATACGATTCCACAACAAAAAATATATTCCCCACTTGAAATAATTACGAAAGAAAATTTAGAATTTAGTCAACAAGACAAATGGCATTATCTTGAAGCAAAAAATTCTTAAAACAAAAGCTTTTTAAAAATACAAAAACTTATTACATGTTTTTAAAGTTCTCGTAATCTTGCTGCAGCAATTTCAGCTGTAATATCTCTTTGTGGTGAGCCAAACATTTCGTACCCAACCATAAACTTTTTAACGGTTGCACTTCTAAGCAACGGTGGATAAAAACTCATATGCCAATGCCAATGACTGTTGTCTTTATTATTTGTTGGAGCTTGGTGTATTCCGCTAGAATATGGAAAAGAGCAGTTAAATAATGTATCATATGCTTTTGTTAATACAGAAATAGCTTCTGCAAATTGTTTTCCTTCTTCTTTGGTTAAACAACTAATATCTTGTTGTGCTTTTTTAGGTAAAATCATTGCTTCAAAAGGCCAAACTGCCCAAAATGGAACTAAAATCACAAAAGTATCATTTTCAAAAATAATTCGTTCTTTAAGCGCGAGTTCTTGTTTTACATAATCTTCTAAAATTGACTGGTTATTATTTTTAAAATACTCTAATTGCTTTTTATCTTTTTTAAATACTTCATTTGGCAAAGAAGACTGACTCCAAATTTGTCCGTGCGGATGCGGATTACTACACCCCATTACAGCACCTTTATTCTCAAAAATTTGAACGTAATTAATATTTTCTTGTTTTCCAAGAAGTTCATATTCCTGTTTCCATGTTTCAACTACTTTTTCAATAGCTTCAGTTGACATTTCAGCTAAACTTTTTGAATGATCTGGACTAAAACAAATTACTTTACAAATCCCTGTTTCACTTTCTGCTCGCAATAACCCGTTATTTATACTAAACGATTTAGAATTTTTTTGAAGTGCGGCAAAATCGTTGGTAAAAACAAAAGCACCTTTATAATCTGGATTTACTTGGCCGTTAATTCGTGTATTTCCAGCACATAAATAACAGTTTTCATCGTGCGATGGACGTTCCTCCTTATTTAAAGCCTCATTTTGCCCCTGCCAAGGTCGTTTAGCTCTATGCGGAGAAACCAATACCCATTCCCCAGTTAAAATATTATACCTTTTATGCGAGTAGTCTTGTAAATCTGTATTCATTTTAAATTTTTTATTTTCGAAAATATTAAATGTATAAAATACATTTAAAGTAATCTGCACAAATATAAATTATTTATTTTATATAAATAATTAATTGTGGTGATTAATCAATACAGAAAAATAAAAAAAACTATAAAGTAATTATAATTAAAAATTGTAAAAGCCTGAACTTAAATGTAGTAATATATTTTTTAAAAAAAATTAATCAAATATGATAAAAGTCATAGAAAATACTCATATTTAAATTTACTTTTGATCCATATTTCATTACTTAGTTGAAATAAGTAATGTTTTTGATTTTTTTAGTTAGTAGTAAAAAAAAGAGAATTTGGCTTCAAATTCTCTTTTTTTATGTTATTCAATTCCAAAAAGGATCTATAGTGTTACCACCGAATTTTCTTCAGCACCTAATCCACTATTTACATAGTTATCAGCACTATCGTCATTTACCCATTTTTCACCATCTAATAGATATTTAAATTGGAATTCTTGCGCTGATGGCAAATCAATCGTAACTTTAAAAGAACCGTTTTTTAATTTTTTCATTATAATTGGTTCCGCAGTATTCCAATTATTAAATTCTCCTAATAATTCAACTTTTTCAGCTCCTAAAGCAGCTTCTTTATCCATTGAAAAAGTAACTTTACAAACTGGTTTACTTTTTAAATATTGTTTCTTTAAACTCATAATAATTTTATATTTAATATGTTACTACAAATATAACTTAGATTTAAAAGTATTAATACAACTCATTTTTCATATTTATATGGTATATTAACTACTAATTCGTTTTAGTAAAAAAAATATCAATATCACACACTTACACCTTCTTAACATTTTTAAAATTATGTTAAACATATAATTATCAAATAATTAAAATTCATTTCTTTTAAAGTTTAAAATTCTTAATAACCATCTATTGTAAAAATTGGATAAAAAATACAGTTAAACTGATTTAAGTCATCATTTTTTTAAATAAAATTATAAAACTTTACAGTAACAGAATTAATTTAAACCATTTAAAGTTATCTAAACCATTATGGAAAAGGATTTTAAAGTGAAAATTAATGAATCTTTTGAATTTAATTTAAAAGGTTCTGATATCAAAAAATTAGACCTCTTAAAGCTATCCGACACAAAATTTCACGTTCTCAACAAAAACAAAACTTTTAATGTGAAACTTAATAAATCAAATCCTTCAAAAAAAGAATTTGTAATTAAGGTAAACTCAAACAACTACACTGTAAAAATTGAAAACCAATTAGACCTGTTAATCAAAGAAATGGGGTTTT
>NZ_JBFLKT010000177.1:0-9849 GCF_040883305.1 Lutibacter sp. | reverse complement strand
TGCCGTTTTATATTTTGATAGGATGTTATTTCTGCCTTATTTAAAATTTGCTGGTTATTTAAGTTGTTAATCTTAAGAGCTATCAAAATCCCAATGACACCAAAATAATTTCTCCTATTGCGTACAGAAGATATTTACTAAACTTACCAGTCGATCCGGTAGGCAGGTTTTTTGTAAATAATTGATATCTTATTTTTCTAAAGAAATGGACCATTCAAGTAATTTTAAACAAATTATTAAATTGCTAATTACTAGATTTTTAAGTAGTGATAATTATCATACTTCTATTTTTTTGATACTTTTCAATCTGAAAAATGAACGTAAAAAAGATATCTTTTTAGGACTTCTTTCTCCGCTGAGGGAACAATAAATCTTACCAAAAAACCCATAAATTTTATGTTTATGGGTTTTTTAATTTTAATGGTAATAATTTTATAGTCAAATAGCTACAAAATAAACCTGATTTTAAAATATATGATGAAATGAGCTTTAAACGGTTAAATTCTCTTGAGAAAACTTAATTTTTAAATTGCGAATCATATCACGAGTCATAGAATCTATAGAATGTTTAGGATTCCAATTCCAGTCTTTTCTTGCATCCGAATCATCAATACTCATTGGCCAAGAATCTGCTATCTTTTGTCTGAAATCTGGATTATAAGTTACTTGAAAATCTGGATATATTTTTTGAATTGCTTTTGTTAATTGTGCTGGATCAAAACTAAAACCTGCTAAATTATATGAAGTACGAATTGTAATCGCTTCTTTGGGAGCATCCATTAAGTCAATAGTTGCTCTAATTACATCTTCCATATAAATCATAGGTAAAGTAGTAGAATTACTTAAAAAGCATTCGTAATTTTCATTTTTTATAGCTTTATGAAAAATCTCAACTGCATAATCTGTAGTTCCTCCACCTGGCAACGATTGGTATCCAATTACACCTGGATATCTAATGGAACGCACATCTAAACCATATTTTTCAAAATAATATTTACTCCAGTTTTCTCCAGCCACTTTACTAATTCCATATACAGTTGATGGTGTTAGGTTTGAAGATTGAGCAGTATCAATTCTATCAATATTATCACCAAATACAGCAATAGAACTAGGGAAAAATACTTTTTCTACATTGTGAAGTCTTGAAACTTCTAAAATATTAAAAAAAGTTTTCATATTAATATCCCAAGTACTTAAAGGATATTTTTCTCCGTTGGCAGACAATATAGCTGCTAAATGATAAATTTGAGTTACTTTATATTTTAATACTATTTTTTTTATAGCATCAAAATCAGTAGCATCGAGTTGTTCGAAAGTTCCTATAAAATTAGGATTATCTCTTAAATCGGTTGCTATTACATTGGAAACTCCAAATTTTTCTTGTAATTCCTCAGTTAAAACAGTTCCTAACTGACCACTTGCTCCGGTAATTAATATTCTATCTTTACTCATTTTAAATACATTTTGAACAGTATAAAATTACACATTTATTAATTTTTACAATCAAATAAACTTATATTTCAATTAAAATAAGTATTTTTATCTTTCAAGCAGCATTTTATCTTTATTTTTATCTGAAAATTATATTCAAATTATATAAAACCAGTAATTTTATCTTTTTATGGAACGACTCGACGCAATAGATCTTAAAATTTTACGAATCTTACAAAAAGATTCAAAAAAGACAACTAAAGAAGTTTCGGAACTATTAAATCTTTCAGCTTCACCTGTTTATGAAAGAATTAGAAGACTTGAAAAAAATGGATATATAAAAAAATACGTCGCTCTTCTAGACAAAAGACTCGTAAATAAACCTATAACTGCTGTTTGTATGGTTTCTTTAAGGTATCATAATGAAGGTTTTATTGAAAAGTTTGAACGGCAAATTAAAGCGTTAAAAGAAGTACAAGAATGTTACCATATGGCTGGTAAAGTTGATTTTTTCTTAAAAATTAATTTAGGAGATTTAGATGAATACCACGAATTTGTTCGGTTAAAATTATCTAAAATTGAAAATATTGGTGTTTTAGAAAGTTATTTTGTTTTAAAAGAAATGTATAGTACAACCGAATACTATTTTTAAAAGGTAAAATTTATGCCAACTTGAATTTATTTTTGATTCTTAATGTGATTTATATTCAAAATTATAAGATGCTGAATCAAGTTTAGTGTGACGGTTGCTAACAACAATTAAAAAATGCTGAAATCGAAAATTTAAAAATCTCTTATTTTAAAATAAGAAAAGGCTGTATAATCGATTTCAGCATAATAGTTGTCAACATTTAAACATGTTAAAAGTTGGAATGTTGTAAAATCTCAAAGTTAGAAAGTTAAATGTTCAAATAATATTGAATTGCACAATTCAACAAATCAACAATTAAACGATACTAAAACTATTTTTTAAGCACTCTTTTAAGCACTACATCTTTATCTAATTTTCTTGTACAGAAATACCAATCTTTACAATCCATATCTTCTTTTCCTTGCATTCTATCTTCAGCTGAACCACAAGAACCTGCAGGACCAATAATTACATCATCTCCTGGCCTCCAATCGGCCGGTGTTGCAACTCCAAAAGCATCAGCAGTTTGCAATGCAATAACAACTCTATACAATTCATCAAAATTTCTACCCAAACTTAATGGATAGTAAATTATTGTTCTAATAATTCCTTCAGGATCAACTACAAATACTGCTCTAACTGCTTTTGTAGAATCTTCGTTTGGTTGAAGCATACCATATTTTTTGGCAACTTCCATAGTAATATCTTCAATTAAAGGGAATTTAACTTCTACATTTTTCATTCCTTTGTATTCAATTTTATCTTTAATTGAACGCAACCAAGCGATATGACTGTACAAACCGTCTATAGATAATCCAACCAATTTACAATTGGCATTTAAAAATTTATCTTCCATACTTGCAAAAGTCATAAACTCTGAAGTACACACTGGTGTAAAATCTGCTGGATGACTAAATAGTATTACCCAATCTCCTTTATAATCGTTTGGAAAATGAATATCTCCTTGCGTAGTTACCGCTTTAAATTCTGGTGCTTTATCTCCAATTCTTGGCATTCCTGTATATTCTTTTTCTGCTTCCATTTACGTGTATTTTTAATTTATAAATTATTATTCTTTAAACCTTGATTACTAATCTAAAGGCATAAATTTATAACATAAAAGCTGAAATAATTGTAACTTAAATTACCTATTGAAGTTAAAATAAGGTTAAAAAAGAAGGCTGTTTAAATTGAATATAAACAGCCTTCTTAATTATAAAGCAATATTTCTATACTACCAAGTAAATATTGGTCTATGAGACATCATTTCATTTACTTTTTCGGCAATATTTTCTAATCTTGTTTCGTCTGTATAGTTTTGGATTACTTCATCAATTAAATCAACAATAGCTTTCATATCATCTTCTTTTAATCCACGTGTTGTAATTGCAGCAGTTCCAATTCTAATTCCTGAAGTTACAAAAGGTGATTTATCATCAAAAGGAACCATATTTTTATTTACAGTAATATCTGCTTTAGTCAAAGCATTTTCAGCATCTTTACCACTAATATCTTTATTTCTTAAATCAATTAACATACAGTGATTATCTGTACCACCTGAAATAATATTATATCCTTTTTCAACAAAAGCATCCGCCATTGCCGAAGCATTTTTCTTAACTTGAATTTGATAATGCAAAAACTCATCTGTTAAAGCTTCTCCAAAAGCTATTGCTTTCGCAGCAATTATGTGCTCTAAAGGTCCACCTTGATTTCCTGGGAAAACAGCAGAATTTATAAGTGTTGACATTTTTTTAAGACTTCCGTTTTTCAACTTTAATCCAAAAGGATTGTCAAAATCCTTTCCTATCATAATCATCCCTCCTCTTGGTCCACGTAACGTTTTGTGAGTAGTAGTGGTAACAATATGACAATGAGGAATTGGATCGTTTAATATTCCTTTAGCAATTAAACCTGCCGGGTGCGAAATATCAGCCATTAAAATAGCTCCAACCTCATCTGCAATTGCTCTAAATTTTTTAAAATCTATATCTCTAGAATATGCAGAAGCACCAGCAATAATCAATTTTGGTTTGTGCTCTTTAGCTTGTTTTTCTAAATGATTGTAATCTATTGTACCTGTTTCCTTATTTACTCCGTAAAAAACCGGATTGTATAATTTACCAGAAAAATTTACAGAAGATCCGTGGGTTAAATGTCCCCCATGAGATAAATCGAAACCTAAAATTGTATCTCCAGGTTTTAAACAAGCGGCATAAACCGCCGTATTCGCTTGTGAACCAGAATGTGGTTGTACGTTTACATATTCAGCTCCAAAAAGTTCTTTAGCTCTATCAATTGCTATTTGTTCAATAATATCAACAACCTCACATCCACCATAATAACGCTTATTAGGATATCCTTCAGCATATTTGTTTGTTAAAATAGAACCTGCAGCTTCCATAACTTGCTCACTTACAAAGTTTTCTGAAGCAATTAATTCTAATCCGTTAGTTTGTCTTACTCTTTCGTCTTCTATTAAATCGAAAATAATTTGGTCACGTTGCATTCTTTTTACTTTTTTAAAAGTTAAATTAATCGCAAAAATAGCAATTTCATTTTTCTTTTAAGCAGAAACATATATATTTGATAAGAAAATTTAGTCGAACAAAATATAAATTAATTAATATGGAAATAACTGCTAACAATCAAAACAGAAAATCTTGGCTCCCTGTAGTTGAAGGATGTGATTTTCCAATTCAAAATATTCCTTTTGGAGTTTTTATTACAAGAGATGATATTATTACAATTGGAACAAGAATAGGTGAATATGCTATTGATTTAGGCGCATTTCATCAATTAGGTTATTTTAATGGAATCCCATTAACCGATGATATTTTTATGCAAGACTCTTTAAACGATTTTATTGCAGATGGTAGAAAAACCTGGCGTTTGGTAAGAAATAGAATTGCAGAAGTATTCGATAAAGAAAATCCAACGTTACGCGACAACGAAAAGCATAAAGAAATTATAATTTTTGATGTAAATGAAGTTGAAATGTTAATGCCAATTGATGTTGGTGATTATACCGATTTTTATTCAAGTAAAGAACATGCTACCAATGTGGGCACAATGTTTAGAGGAAAAGACAATGCCTTAATGCCAAATTGGTTACACATACCTGTTGGCTATCACGGACGTTCTTCATCGGTTGTAGTTTCCGGTACAAATATTAGAAGACCTCACGGACAAACTTTACCAAATGGAGCAACAAAACCTGTATTCGGACCTTCACAAAGGTTAGATATGGAACTTGAAACTGCTTTTATTACAACTTCTGCAAACGACTTAGGAAAAACTATTAATGCAAATGAAGCCGAAGAATATATTTTTGGAATGGTATTATTAAACGATTGGAGTGCTCGTGACATTCAAAAATGGGAATACGTTCCATTAGGACCATTCTTATCTAAAAACTTTGCTTCAACAATTTCTCCGTGGATAGTTACTTTAGACGCTTTAGAACCGTTTAGATGTGAAAGTCCAAAACAAGAAATTGAACCATTGCCATATCTGCAACTTGAAAATACATCCAATAGTTTTGATATTAAATTAGAAGTAACATTAGAAACAGAAAATGGAGATATAAACACCTTAAGCACTTCTAATTTCAAATATTTATATTGGACAATGGCGCAACAATTAGCGCATCATACTGTTAATGGTTGTAATGTTAGAGCTGGTGATTTAATGGGAAGTGGAACAATTTCTGGTCCTACTGAAAATAGTTATGGTTCATTATTAGAACTTACCTGGGGAGGGAAAAAACCAATTACTTTAAAAGACGGAACTACACGTACCTTTTTAAACGATGGTGACAACTTAATTTTACGCGGATATTGCGAAAATAAAAAAGGTAGAATAGGTTTTGGAAAATGTACAGGTAAAATTTTACCTCCTATTTTATTAAATCATCTAAAGAAAGATTAGAAATAATATCATAATGTGATTCATGCTTTACCACTACTCCATTTTTTAAAATAATTGCTTGCGGTGATTGATGATAAACATTAAATTCTTTTGCAATTTGGTTGGATATATTTCTATATTGTATTAAATCTAAATAGTAAAAAGCAACAGTTTCTAAAGTAGAATCTGTTGCTTTTTCAAATCTAGAAAGCACTCCACTACTTATTCCACAGCGTGTACTATGTTTAAAAATCATTACTAATTTATTATTTGATAACTCAACAATCTCTTTTAATTGAGTAGTTTCTGTTAATGGAATCCAGTTAAATGTATTCTTATTCTTTGTTTCTTTATTTGATTCGAAAATACCACCGAAAATTCCCATATTATTTTTGTGTTTTTTGTACCTTTAATAAGGTTTTAAGTTGTTTTCAAAAATAGACAAATTGTCGCTAACCTCTTCATAAACAAGACAAAATGACCTTTTTTAATCAGCAATTTCAATTGGAATATTTTTTGAAGCTACAAATATAAATACAAAAAAACTAAAACGTTATGAACTTTAATAAATTTACAATAAAATCGCAGGAAGCTATTCAAAAAGGACAGCAAATTGCAGAAAGTTATGGACATCAACAAATTGAAAACTCACATATTTTAAAAGCTATTTTTGAAGTTGATGAAAATGTAACTCCTTTTATTTTTAAAAAATTAGGAATAAATATAGAATTGTTAAAAAGCTTGGTTGATAAAACCATTGATAGCTATTCTAAAGTAACAGGCGGTGGCGACACTACCCTTTCCAGAAATGCTTCAAAAATGTTAACTACAGCAACTAATGAAGCCAATGATTTAAAAGATGAATTTGTTTCAATAGAACATTTATTATTGGCAATTTTAAATACAAAAGATACCACATCGCAAATTTTAAAAGATCAAGGAGTTACTGATAAAGCTATGCAAGCTGCAATCGCTGAATTGCGAAAAGGAAGTAAAGTAACTTCGCAAAGTGCTGAAGAAACTTACAATTCCTTAAATAAATATGCGCGTAATTTAAATCAGTTAGCAAAAGATGGAAAACTAGATCCGGTTATTGGTAGAGATGAAGAAATAAGAAGAATTCTACAAATTTTATCGCGTAGAACAAAAAATAATCCAATGTTGGTTGGTGAGCCTGGAACTGGAAAAACTGCCATTGCAGAAGGTTTAGCACACAGAATAATTAAAGGAGATATTCCAGAAAATTTAAAAGGAAAACAAGTTTATTCCTTAGATATGGGAGCACTTATTGCAGGTGCAAAATACAAAGGAGAATTTGAAGAACGCCTAAAATCGGTTATTAAAGAAGTTACCTCTGCCGAAGGTGAAATTGTACTTTTTATTGATGAAATTCATACGTTAGTTGGTGCTGGTGGCGGACAAGGTGCTATGGATGCAGCAAATATTTTAAAACCTGCGTTGGCGCGTGGCGAATTAAGAGCCATTGGAGCAACTACTTTAGATGAATATCAAAAATATTTTGAAAAAGACAAAGCTTTAGAACGAAGATTTCAAAAAGTTGTTGTAGATGAACCTGACACTGAAAGTGCTATTTCAATTTTACGTGGAATTAAAGAAAAATATGAAAATCACCATAAAGTACAAATAAAAGATGAGGCTATTATTGCTGCGGTAGAACTTTCGCAACGCTATATTTCAAATCGGTTTTTACCAGATAAAGCCATAGATTTAATGGATGAAGCTGCTGCAAAATTACGCATGGAAATCAATTCAAAACCAGAAGAATTAGATGTTTTGGATCGAAAAATTATGCAGTTAGAAATTGAAATTGAAGCTATTAAACGTGAAAAAGATGAAAAGAAATTGGCTTCACTTAAAAAAGAATTAGCTAATTTAAAAGAAGAGAGAAACGAAATTAATGCAAAATGGGTAAGTGAAAAAGAATTGGTGGATAATGTTCAAACTAGTAAAGAAGCAATTGAAAATTATAAACTAGAAGCTGAACGCGCCGAACGTGAGGGTGATTACGGTAAAGTTGCTGAAATAAGATATGGAAAAATTAAAGATGAACAAGAAAAGCTAGAAGAGCTTCAAAAAGAAATGGCTGAAAATCAAGATTCCGCCTTAATTAAAGAAGAAGTTACAAGAGATGATATTGCTGAAGTTGTTGCAAAATGGACTGGAATTCCTGTTACAAAAATGCTCCAAAGTGATCGTGAAAAGTTATTGCTTTTAGAAGACGAATTGCACAAAAGAGTTGTTGGACAAGAAGAAGCAATTGTTGCTGTTTCAGATGCTGTTAGACGTTCAAGAGCAGGTTTGCAAGACACAAAAAAACCATTGGGTACATTCTTATTTTTAGGAACAACTGGTGTTGGTAAAACAGAATTAGCCAAAGCATTGGCTGTCTATTTATTCGATGATGAAAGTTCTTTAACACGAATTGATATGAGTGAATATCAGGAACGTCATGCAGTTAGCAGATTGGTAGGTGCACCTCCAGGATATGTTGGTTACGAAGAAGGTGGGCAATTAACCGAAGCTGTACGACGCAAACCGTATTCCGTTATTTTATTAGACGAAATTGAAAAAGCACATCCAGATACTTTTAATATTTTATTGCAAGTGTTGGATGAAGGAAGGTTAACCGATAATAAAGGTAGAATTGCAGATTTTAAAAATACCATTATTATTATGACCTCAAATATGGGTTCTCATATTATTCAGGAAAAGTTTGAAAAAATGGATATGAAAAATAGAGATGTAGTAACTGAAGCTACTAAAGTTGAAGTTATTGGATTGTTAAGACAAACTATTCGTCCTGAGTTTTTAAACAGAATTGATGAAATTATCATGTTTACACCATTAAATTTAGAGGAAATTCTTAAAATAGTGAAACTTCAATTAAATGGCTTGATAAAAATGTTGAAAGCACAAGACATTCATATAGAATATACTGATGATTTGGTGGAAGCACTCGCAAATAAAGGGTTTGATCCTCAATTTGGAGCTAGACCTGTAAAAAGAGTAATCCAAAAAGATATTTTAAACCAATTGTCTAAAGAAATATTATCAGCAAGAGTAACATCTGATAGTCATATTTTATTAGATGCTTTTGATGATAAAATTGTGTTTAGAAATAAATAGGTGTCGATTCGTGATGCTGAACTAGTTTCAGCATCTCATTACACCATTAAATAATCACTTTAAAAATCTTTATTTTTTAAAAACCTACAAGAGTATAAAAATCTTGTAGGTTTCTTTTTATGTATCTTCGTGCTTAAATTAAATTTATTATGAATAAATTAGTATTACTTATTATTACGCTTTTTTGTATGCTTAGTTTACAAGCTCAAGAAACGGAAACAACTACCTATTATTTAATTAGACATGCCGAAAAAGTGCGTTCCAATATAAAAATTAAAAATCCTAACCTTAAAGAAAGAGGTGTTAGTAGGGCTATAAACTGGAGTAAAACTTTTGAACATATTAACTTTGATTTTATTTTTTCAACAAATTACAATAGAACAATTCAGACAGCTTTACCAACAGCAAAAAGAAAAAGTTTAGAAGTCCTATTTTATGATCCTAGCAATCTATTTAATGAGGAATTCAAAGCTCAAACTAAAGGAAAAACTGTTTTAATTGTTGGACATAGCAATACTACACCTCAATTTGTAAATAAAATTTTAGAAGCAGAAAAATATCCAGAAATGGACGATCGTAATAATGCGAACCTTTATATTATAACTATTTCAAATAATGCTATCTCAGATATACTTTTAAAAATTGCTGGTTAAAATATAATAATTAAGCTTTCACTCAAATTATACCATAATTTTGACTTATTGATTAATATCATTGCCAATAATTTATTA
>NZ_JBFLKT010000176.1:0-2562 GCF_040883305.1 Lutibacter sp. | reverse complement strand
CAGGCGATGGTGTAATAATTAGAGCCGATCAAGGTTCTGCGGGTTATGGAAAACACATAAGAATAGACCATGGTTTTGGATATATTTCTTTGTACGCACATATGAGTAAATACAATGTTAGAAAAGGTCAAAAAGTAAAGCGTGGTGATTTAATTGGCTTTGTTGGAAATACGGGACGCTCACAAGCTCCACATTTACATTATGAAATTCATAAAAATGGTAGAAAAATAAACCCAATTAATTTCTATTATGGTAATTTATCTCCAGAAGAATTTGAAGCTATGCAAAAAGAAGCACAAAAAGAAGGTCAATCGCTAGATTAATGTATATAGACTTACCAGAAAAACGTTATTATAAAATTGGGGAGGTTGCAAAAGCTTTCGGCTTAAACACGTCGCATATACGTTTTTGGGAAAAAGAATTTGATATACTAAAACCAAAAAAAAACAAGAAAGGCAATCGCTTATTTACGGCAGAGGATCTTAAAAACTTACAATTAATTTATCATTTAGTTAAAGAAAAAGGATTTACGTTAGAAGGTGCTAAAATTAAAATGAAGCAAGAGCCAAAAGCTGTAAAAGGAAACCACGCTATTATTATGCGATTAGAATCTATAAAAGCTGAATTGATTCAAATTAAAAATCAGCTTACTTAATTAGTGTTTGATAGCTATGGTATCACTTCATAAAAATAAACCGAAATCTTATAAAAAATAATTCATTTATTAAAATTCGTCTATTTCCGACCAGACACTAAATTTTTTTAAGTAATTTAGTAACATAGTTGAAATAAAAACAACTAATTATATAATAACATAAACTTTAAATATAACGAACATGAAAAAGTGGCTAATACCAGTAATTATAATCGCATTACTTGCTTTTGGTGGATATACCTGGGTAAAAGGATTTTACAATACCGGAATACAATTAAATGAAAATGTTGCAGAAAGTTGGGGAAATGTTGAAACAGCCTACCAACGCAGAGGAGATTTAATAGGTAATTTGGTAAAAACAGTACAAGGTGCG
The DNA here is from genome assembly GCF_040883305.1 of Lutibacter sp. Classification (GTDB taxonomy): domain Bacteria; phylum Bacteroidota; class Bacteroidia; order Flavobacteriales; family Flavobacteriaceae; genus Lutibacter. Next base: position 1,534 of record NZ_JBFLKT010000176.1, on the reverse strand, counting down.
GCAGATTTCGAAAAAGAAACGTTAACATCGGTTATTGAAGCGCGTGCAAAAGCAACATCTGTAAACATTGACCCTTCAAACATTACACCAGAGCAATTGGCGCAATTTAACCAAGTACAAGGTGGTTTAAGCGGTGCTTTAAAAAGTTTATTGGTTACTGTAGAGCGTTATCCAGACTTAAAAGCAAATCAAAATTTTTTAAAATTACAAGATGAATTAGCAAGTACAGAAAATCAGATTTTAACTGCACGTACACGTTTTAATGAAGCTATTAAACCGTTTAACAACCACGTTAAAACGTTTCCAAATAATATATTGGCTGGATTTTTTGACTTTGATGGAAAACCATATTTTGAGGCTGAGCCAGGTTCTGAAAATGCACCTGATGTTGAATTTGATTTCGGAAAAAAAGAATAATGTCTAAAGTTGAAGATTTTTTAACGGCAAAGCAAGAGCAAGCTTTAATTGAAACTATAAGAATTTCAGAAAAAAATACTTCAGGAGAAATACGTGTTCATATTGAAAAATCTACAGAAAAATCTCCAATGGACAGAGCATTGGAGGTTTTTTATCTGTTAGAAATGGATAAAACCGAACTTAGAAATGGCATCCTTATTTATGTTGCCGTTGAAAGTAAAAAAATTGCAATTATTGGTGATGAAGGTATCAATAGTTTAGTTCCTAAAGATTTCTGGGACAAAGAACTAGCCTTGTTAATTACCTTTTTTAAAGATTCTAATTTTACAAAAGGACTTCAATTGGTAATTATAGAAATTGGTAAAAAATTAAAGGAATTTTTTCCATATCAAAAAAATGATTCCAATGAATTATCTGACGAAATTTCTAAAGGTTAAATGATTTTTAAAAAGAACATATTAAAAAAATACAGCACATTTTTTATAGCAATTTTGTTTGTTCAGGTTGCTTTTGGGCAATTTACAATTCCTGATAAACCGAAGCTGCAAACTAGCGTGTACGATTATGCTAACTTGCTCTCTGCTTCGCAAAAAAGCACTTTAGAACAAAAGCTTATCAATTATTCTGATTCTACTTCAACCCAAATTGTAATTGCAACTGTTGAAACTATAAAAGGAGAAGATATTGGTATTTTAACTCCAAAATGGGCACATGAATGGGGAATTGGACAAGCCAAGGAAGACAATGGTGTTTTTATTTTATTAGCCAATAAAGAACGTAAAATATGGATTTCTCCAGGCTATGGTGTGGAACACAAACTTACGGCAGGTGTTACAGGAACCATTGTTAGAACTGTTATTATTCCAGAGTTTAAAAAAGGCGATTTTTATACAGGGTTAGATAAAGGAACCTATGCTGTTTTTGAAGTTTTAAATGGTACTTATAAAAATAATAAACCGTCTAAAAACGAAGAAGGAGGAGGAATTCCTTCATTTGTTATTATCATAATCATCATCATTATTCTATTAATTATTTTTTCAAAGAAAAATAGAGGAGGAGGAAACGGTGGTAGAGGCTTTAGAGATAGATCAACAGCTGCAGATATATTAAATGCTAT
>NZ_JBFLKT010000175.1:0-8319 GCF_040883305.1 Lutibacter sp. | reverse complement strand
ATTAAATATACATCGCTATTTCCGTGATAATTAGCGGTGAAGGCGATTTTACTCCCATCAGGAGAAAATCTAGGATAACTTTCAGAACCTTCAGGAGAGCTTAATCTATGAGCATTACCTCCAGATTTTGCTGCAATCCATACATCATCGCCATAAACAAATGTAATTTGTGTTTCAGATACATCTGGATATTGCATTAAACTCCCGCTAATTTGGGCGTTTATTGATCCATAAATGAAAACGAGCACTAAAGCTGAATAAAAATTTTTCATAATTTCGGTTTGAGTTTTATATATTATTAATATCTAAAAATTTAGCTTTTAAAATAGTTGTTAGAGAATCCATTAATTAGGTTCATCTATTTGAATGTTTGCTAAATCTTATAAAATCGCTTGCATAAATAGCTGAATTTATGGCATGATTGCGATTTTGCGATATCTAAAGTAGTATAAATGTTTTGATATTCATAATCTAAGCCAAATTGCAACAAAGAATGTTATAAGAAATACAATGATTTTTAAAAAAGACTATCAATATATTTAAAAAGACAATGCAGTAAACTACATTGTCTTTTTTCAACTTAATTAACTCAATATTTAATATCCCGGATTCTGATCTTCAGGATTAATTAAAACATTTCTACTAATTTCGTTTGATGGAATAGGAAACACTTGGTTTTTTGAAGTATATCCGATACTTGAAAGCTCTGTATCTGCCAACTCCCAACGGACTAAGTCCCAAAAACGCTGTCCTTCAAATGCCAATTCTAATTGACGCTCTAAAACAATAGCATTAAATAAAGCGTTTCCTGTAGCAGTTACATTTGATAATCCTGCTCTAAAACGAACTTTGTTTAACTCAACTTGAGCTTTCCCATCTTCGTTATTTTTATGATACGCTTCAGCTGCCATTAATAGAACATCAGCATATCTCAATAATCTCCAATTAATTCCATAATTTAACTCATTAATTGGGCCCGCCGTATCTTCAGTTCTTGTAACATATTTTAATCTTACAAACCCTTCATAGTCATGAATTCCTGTATCTGGTGGTGTAACTAATCCTCCAGCAGTAATTAAATCAAATTCAGAAATAAGTGTCGCATTTTTACGTACTACATCACCAGCGTTTGCAAATGCTTGGCCAATTTTACTTGTAGGTAAATTAAAACCCCATCCGTTTGCAACTCCAATAGCAGCAACGTCAAAAGCATCACCTCTTGGCCCCATTAATTGTGCGTGAATATTACTTTCTGGACGTCCGCCCCAAGGAAAATTACCCCAATCGTATTTTTCAGTACTTACATAATTTAATTCAATTAATGATTCCATTCCGTTTTCAGAACTTGAGTTCCATACATGTGCAAAATCGGGTTCTAAATCAAATGCTTGTGAAGAAATAACTTTTCCAAATTCAACGGAAGCTACATCATATTTATTTTGAAATAAATAAACTTTTCCTAAAACAGCTTGTGCCGCTTCTTTTGATATTCTAAAAGATTGAGCGACTCCACCTCTTGAAGGCAATCCACTAATTGCAGCTGCTAAATCATTTTCAATTTGAATATATACTTCACTTTTTGGAGATCTTGCCAAACCAAACTCATCAATTGATTGTGGAGTTGTGATTCTTAAAGGTACATCACCAAATAACGTAACTAACTCAAAATAACTATAGGCTCTTAAAAATTTTGCTTCAGCAATAAATTTATCTTTTGAACTTAATTCAGAAATTTCTAATTTTTCAATTAAAACATTTGCTAAACCAATTGTTTTATAGAAACCTTCCCAAACACCGGTAATTGCTGGATTGTCCGCTACATGTGTAAAATCATCAATTTGTTGCAATGGTGGTTGGTCACCAATGGTGCTTCCTGCATTTGCAATATCTCCAGGTAACACTTTTAAGAAAAAAGCACTGTTCCAAGGGCGATTGTAATTCCAAGCCATTAAATCATAAATACCAAATATTACAGATTCTGCTTCAGCGTCGGTTGTTAAGAAATCATCTTCATTAATTAATCCAATTGGATCAACTTCTGTAAAATCATCACTACAAGAAGTATAATTAAAAATAATTAATACTCCTAAAACTACTATTTTAATATATTTTTTCATTGTTTTATTGTATTAAATTATGAGTTATAGGTTTAATGATAAACCAAAAATTATTTTACCAGGTATTGGATAAACACCTCTGTCAATACCCTGACTTTGATTGTTTGTACTACCTGCTTCAGGATCTAAACCTTGATAGTTTGTAAAGGTAAAGTAGTCTTCTAATGAAACATAAAAGCGTAAATTATCTAATTTAATTTGCTCTAATACTTTTGATGGGAATGTGTAACCAAACTGAATTTGTTTAATTCTCATATAAGATCCATCGCCAACCATTAAATCACTTCGGTATAACTCATCACTACCAACATCTGCCATTGGGAAAGAAGCATTATCTCCTGATCCAGTCCATCTACCATCAAATAAGAAAGATGGCTTGTTAGAATAAATACGGTCTGTTCTTGTCCAAAGCATATAAATCTCGTTTCCTTGAGTTCCTTGGAAGTTTAAATTGAAATCGAAATTTTTATAACCTAAATTAACCTGTCCACCATATAAGAAATCTGGATGAGGATCACCAATATTCGTAATATCATTTGGGGTAATATCTCCGCTATTGTCTATATCTACAATAATTGGCTTTCCAGTTGCTGGATCAATTCCATCTGTTTTATACCCTCTAAAATACCAAATAGGTTCTCCTTCTTCGAAACGAGTAGTAATAAAACCTCTAACCTCGGCACCATCAATTGGTGAATCTACAGCTAAATCTGTTACTTCATTTTTAAGTGTTGAGAAGTTTAAGTTTACACCATACGTTAAATCACCAACTTTGTCATTATATCCTAATTCAAATTCCCAACCTTTATTTGAAACCGTACCACCATTAAAGTTCCCAAAATTACGTCCTACAGATAATGGAATTAAGCTATTTCCACTAACAATTAAATCTTTTGTTTTTTTATCGTAATAATCTGTAGTAAATTTAAGTCTGCCTTCAAATGCTCTTAAATCTATTCCTAAATCTATTTGTTCCGAAGTTTCCCAAGTTAAATCTTTGTTTGGAATATTACTTGCTTCATAGCCTGGTAAAAAACCACCATTTCCATCAGGAATTTTAATTCCAGCACTTGAAAAGAATTGTAAATCTTCATTTCCTAATAAATTTTGATCACTACCTACTTGTCCCCAACTTGCACGAACCTTTATGTAATCTATTGTGCTATCCTCTTTCCAAAACTCTTCATTGGACATTACCCAACCAGCAGAAACAGAAGGAAAAATAGCTCCTTTATTTGCTTCTGAAAAAGCACTTGAAACGTCATAACGTAAAGTACCTTCTAAAAGGTATTTTTCATCATATTCATATGAAAATCTTCCAAAAGTTGATCTTTTTCTTCTTTCAATAAAATTTCCACCAACTTTATCTAAATCATCATCTTGTGTGTAATCGTGAAAAGCATAATTATCACCTTCTTTTGGAGTTGGTCCTGAAAATAAATACCAATTTGGTGATTGGTATTTTTCTGCTGATAAACCTGCTAATAAGCTATAATTATGCTTATTATAAAAACCTTTATAGGTTACGAAATTTTCCCATAGCCAAGATGAATTTTTGTATATATTATCATCAACTGTTGTTAAAGAATTCTGTCTTTCTGAAGAAACATAATATACAGGGTTCCAATTATGGTTTACCGAATAATTTACATCAATCCCCAATCTAGTCGTCATTACTAACCCTTCAATAGGAGATACATTTGCAAAAAATGTTCCTAATATTTTATCGGTTTTTATATTTCTATTTTGAATGGAAAGCATTGCAATTGGATTTGCAATTTCACCTGTTACATATGCAGGTAAACCATAATAATTTCCATTATTATCAGCTAAAATTGTATTTCCTGCATTAATTAAACTTGTAACATTAGCAGGTACACCGTTGTTGTATATTACCGGTGTTAATGGATCCATTAATAAGGCATTATTTAAAATTCCGCGATATTCATCATCTTCTCCAATAACACCACGACTGGTATTAGAATATGAAAGATTGTTTCCAACTTCTAACCAATTATTTATTTGATGTTTAGAATTTAACCTTGCCGTATAACGTTTAAAATTAGCTCTTTCGCCTCCTACAATACCATCTTGATTTGTATAAGACCCAGACAGTAAATAAGTTGATTTTTCTGTTCCTCCTGCAAAACTTAAATGATGTTTTTCCATCCAAGCATCTTCAAAAACTTCGTTCAACCAATTTGTGTCAATGCCATTTGAAGGAATATTTTGAACCCCGGCTTCATCTAAATAAGTTCTGTATTGAGACTCATTCATTAACTCCATTTTAGAACGTTCCGATTGAACTCCAAATTGAGAATTATAAGAAATAAGAGGTTTGTCATAATTTCTACCAGATTTAGTAGTTACAATTACAACACCATTTGCACCTTCTGTACCGTAAATAGCGGATGAAGCAGCATCTTTTAAAATTTCGATAGATTCAATATCTCCACCATCTATATTATCTATACTGTAAGTTTTCATGCCATCTACAATATAAATTGGATCTGCATTTCCGTTTGATCCTGTTCCACGGATTCTAATTTTAGAACCAGCACCGGGAGAACCTGAATTTGTTAATACAGAAATACCTGATACTTTTCCTTGAATTGCCTGTTCAACTCTTGTAGCACCATTATTTTGCATGTCTTCAGATTTAATACTTGAAATAGCACCAGTTACTAAACTTTTCTTTTTAGAACCATAACCAACAACTACTACCTCTTCTAAAGAATTCGCATCTTCAACAAGTACAACATTAATTAATGTTTTGCCATTTACAGCTACTTCTTTTGTAACATATCCAACATAGCTAACTTGTAACACAGCATCAGAAGCTATATTTTCTAGCAAAAAATTACCATCAATATCTGAGGTTGCACCATTGTTTGTACCTTTAACAACAATACTAGCTCCTGGTAAAGGACCACTAGCATCCGAAACGGTACCTTTAATACTTTGTGCTTGCGCGTATGTGCACAGCAATAAAAATACTAGAAAAAAGAATCTTTTTAAAATTTGATTTTTCATAAAATATTTGGTTTAATTATTCAATTGTTTTGAATTAAGCTCATTTTAAGGGTCTTAATACACATACAAAGTTATACAGGATGTTAATGAAATGTTAATAGAATATTGTCACTTTTTTATATATTTACGACAATATTGTATAGAGAACAGATAAAATAACACATTAAATATATGATTGATAATGCCCATCGAGAAATTACCCGTTTAATCCCTGAAGATAGTTTCTTGGTTGAAGAAAGAGTAAAAGATGATTTTGATTTCCCCATTCATTTTCACCCAGAATATGAACTAAATTTCATTTTTAAAGGAAAAGGTGTAAGACGAATTATTGGTGACCATTCTGAAAATATTGATGATTTAGAATTAGTATTAACAGGCCCCAATATTGTACATGGGTGGGAACTTAATAAGTGTACTTGTAAAGAAATTTATGAAATAACCATTCATATTCATCAAGATTTATTAAATGAAAAAACATTAGCTCGTAGAATTTTTAAGCCTATTAAGGATATGTTTAACAGGTCAAAACACGGAATTCTTTTTTCACGAGAAACGACTATAAAAATAATGCCAAGGTTGATGGCGCTTACCAGAATTTCAGGTATTGAATATTACTTAGAATTTATATCAATTTTAAATGATTTAGGCAATTCCGAGAATCAAAGAAAGCTCTCAAATTCTAGTGCTGTAAAGGAAGATTTTCATAATAGTGATAAGATTAAAACTGTGTATGAATATATTCAGGAAAATTTTAATAAAACGATTACCTTAAATGAAATTTCTGAGTTGGTAAATATGAGTCCTGTAACGTTTAACCGATTTATTAAAAAACGTACAGGTAAAACATTTATAGCATATGTAAATGATACGCGCATTAGTTTTGCTTCGCGCTGGTTGTTAGATTCGGAGTTAAGCATTGGTGAAATTGCTTTTAAGTGTGGTTTTAATAATATTGCTAATTTTAATAGGTTGTTTAAGAAATCTAAGCAATGCACCCCGAAGGAATTTAAAGAACAATTTGTAGGAATAAAGAAAACATTATAACCTATTATAATAGCCGTTTTACTAAAAAACTCTCTAAGATGCAATCTTAGAGAGTTTAAATAACAAAACTTAATTCAAATTAACCCATGATTACTTTAATTTCATGGGATGTATCTTTTTCTAAAATAGGTACTATATTAGAAGTTATTTCTTCTCCATTAACAATTATTTTTTGAATACCCTTACTAACGTTTTTAGGATTTAAAACTTCAATATTATAGGTTGCTCCTCGAAATTCTCTTTTCATTTTAAATCCATTCCATTTTGAAGGTATACAAGGATTTATTAAAAGTCCATTGTAATCTGGTTTTACGCCTAAAATATATTGGGTAATTGCATAAAAATTCCAAGAAGCTGTTCCTGATAGCCAAGAATTTTTAGCTTCTCCAGGTTTAAAAGCTTCTTTCCCTGCAATCATTTGACAATATACATAAGGCTCTACTTTGTGTAGTTCAGAAATATCTTCTAAAAAACTTGGTGCGATTTTCTTGTAATAATCATAAGCATTATCGCCACGACCTATCATAGTTTCACCAATCATTACCCAAGGATTATTATGGCAAAAAATTCCACCGTTTTCTTTATAACCGGCAGGATACGTAGAAATCTCTCCATATTCAATTTTATATTCAGTAAATGCAGGACTGTTTAATACAATTCCATATTCACAATCTAAATGTTCTTTTACTGAATCTAAAGATTTTTCAACCAAGCCTTCTTCTTTTCCAATCTCAGCCATGGTACACCAGCCTTGAGATTCGATAAAAATCTTTCCTTCTTCATTTTCATGAGAGCCCACTTTTTTACCATAGTAATCGTATGCTCTTAAATACCAATCTCCATCCCAACCATGTTTTTTCACTGCTTCAATCATAGCATCAACATGAATTTGAGCTTCAGTAGCTTCCTCAGTTTTACCAATAATATTACATAGTTTTACATATTCTTTTCCATATACTACAAACAAACCAGCAATCATTAAAGATTCTGCCTTTCCATCTTTTTTATTTCCTGTTGTTTGAAAAGATTCGTTTGGATCTGTTGAAAAACAATTTAAGTTTAAACAGTCATTCCAATCGGCTCTACCAATTAATGGTAACTTATGTGGTCCTAGATTATTTACCACGTGATAAAATGAGGCCTTTAAATGGTCAAAATGCGGTTTAGCTCTTGACATATCATTATCAAAAGGTACTAATTCATCTAACAATGAAAAATCACCAGTTTCTTTAATATATTCAGTTGTTGAAAGTATTAACCAAAGTGGGTCATCATTAAAATCTCCACCTAAAACAGCATTTCCTTTTTTTGTTAATGGTTGGTATTGATGGTAACAAGAGCCATCTTCAAATTGTGTAGAAGCGATGTCAAAAATACGCTCACGAGCTCTTTCAGGAATTTGATGCACAAATCCTATTAAATCTTGATTAGAATCACGGAATCCCATTCCGCGTCCAATCCCCGATTCAAAAAAGGAAGCAGAACGAGACATATTAAACGTAACCATACATTGGTATTGGTTCCAGATATTCACCATTCTGTCTAACTTATCATCATCGGATTTAATATTGATTTTGCCCAATAAATTATCCCAGTAATTTCTTAACTCATTAAAAGCTTCTTGTACTTTTTCAACAGTATTAAATTTAGCAATCATTTCCTTAGCAGGATTTTTATTGATTACTGATTTACTTTCCCATTTATCATTTTCATCAACCTCAACATAACCCAACATAAAAACATACTCCTTTTCTTCACCAGGTTGTAATTCAACTTCAATATAATGCGAAGCAATAGGAGACCAACCATGGGCCATTGAATTTTTAGGCTTTCCCTCAGTTACAGCATTAGGAGAGTCAAAACCATTATACAATCCAATAAACGATTCTCTATCAGTATCAAAACCATTTATAGCCTCGTTTACTGAGTAAAATGAGTAATGATTTCTACGCTCTTTAAACTCTGTTTTATGATAAATTACAGAATCTTCAACCTCTACTTCACCAGTATTGAAATTCCTTTGAAAATTGGTCATATCATCCTCAGCATTCCAAAGTGCAAATTCAATAAAAGAAAATAGTTTTAATTTTTTTACTTCTGAAGAAGTATTTTTAATACTTACTTT
>NZ_JBFLKT010000174.1:0-3995 GCF_040883305.1 Lutibacter sp. | reverse complement strand
CTCCAGTAGCAATCTCTGATGGTCAAATAAATACTCGTGAAGGTTGTTCTTCTTTTTCTGATGCAAACGGAAATTTATTATTTTATTCTGATGGTACAACTGTTTGGAATAAAAACCATACCCCAATGACAAATGGAATAGGTTTGAAAGGGCATTCATCGAGTACGCAATCTGCTATGATTATTCCAAAACCTAAAAGTACTACAGAGTATTATTTATTTACGGTTGGAGCAAGAGTTAGTGGAGGTCAATATGGATTTTATTATTATACAATTGATATGGTTGAAAATGGAGGTTTAGGAGACGTTGTTGCTGGCCCTATTGATTTGAATGAAGGAAAAGCAGAATCTTGGTCTGAAAAAGTAGCTGCTATTAACGGTAAAGAATGTGAAACTTTTTGGGTATTATCTTATGTTCAGAATCAATTTAAAGCCTATAAAGTTTCTAAAACCGGAGTTGCCGAAAGCCCTGTAACATCTGATGTAGGTTATTTTGCAAATGATAGAAGAGGTTATTTAAAAATCTCTCCAGATGGAAGAAAAATAGCCATTGCCCATATGGGAGACGAACGTTTTATTTTATACGATTTTGATAATGAAACAGGAATCGTTTCTAATCAACAATTTTTAAACCTTACAGCTCCAAATAATGCACCTTATGGTGCAGAATTTTCAGGTAATGGAGAAAAGCTCTATGTTACTGGTTCTAACGATTTTTATAGTGAAGTTGATTCAGAATATAACAATCCGGATAACCATACTTCAACACTTTACCAGTTCGATATTACAAAAAATACAACCGCTCAAATTAATAATTCAAAGGTCGTAATAGATTCTAGAAAACTATTTAGAAGTGCATTACAATTAGGTCCAGATCAAAAAATTTATAGATCTATGTCTTCCACTTATAATACAGGAATACCATTTTTAAGTGTAATAGAAAACCCTGAAAATGATGGAAACGGTAGTACCTATAAACATAATGCAATAAACTTGGGATCAAAAAGATCTACTCAAGGGTTACCTCCCTTTATTGCTTCAATTTTCTATTTAATAGAAATTAAAAATCAAGAAACTAATGAAATAATTACTAACCAGACTATTAATTTATGTTCAGGTAACGATTATACTTTTAATACTGAAAATTTATCTGGAAACCCTGTCTTTAACTGGAAATTTAAAGATTCAATTATAACAACTACAAAAAGTCTAACCATTTCAAATATTCAAAAATCGGATGCAGGTTTGTACAATCTTGAAGTAGATTTAGTTGATGATTGTGGCAAATCTATACTTTATAAAGGTAAATTTGAGATAGCCGTTTTTGACCCTCCAGCTTCTCCTCCAAAAATTATTTACGATCAATGTGATGTTGACCAAAATAGTTTAGATGGAATTACGCTTTTTAATTTAAACACTAAATTATCTGAAATTACAACTAATAATACGGGTTTAGAAGTAACATATTTTGCTTCAGTAAAAGACTTTGAAAATGATGAGCCAATTACAAATCCTTCTGAATATATTTCAGCTTCAAACCCAAATATTGTTTTAAAAATTACAGATAAAGAATCGAACTGTTTTTCAATTGGTGCTATGGAAATAAATGCCTACCCAACCAGTTTAGATATTTATGAATCACACTATATTTGCGAAAATGATCTAGGTAATGGAACACAATACAGTATTGATAGTAGTGTTGCTCCATTTGATTTTGAAGTAAAAAGAGCCACTATTAAAAACATTTTTTCTAATTATGATATTGTTGTTGAATTTTACGAAAGTCTAAATAATCTTCAACTTCAAACCAATCCAATATCAGGAACTAAAACATTTCCTGATAGCGAAATTTTTGTAAGAATCTCTAATAAAGATAATAATAACTGTATTTCTGCAGGAAAATTTAATCTGGTAATAAATAAAATTCCTTTACCAAATTATGTGAACAAAGAAATTATTTTATGTATTGGTAATATAGAAGATGCTCCACAAATTTATACTGTAGAACTCGATGGCAACACTAATATAAAAGGTGATGAATACCAATGGTATTTTAATAATATGCCAATTATTAATGCTACAAATCCCGTTCATTTTGCTGAAAAAGAAGGGGTGTACGAGGTTAAAGTATTAAGAAATTATGAAAATAATACAAGTATAACGAGTGACAATAGTGCTTGTGAAGGTTTTAGTATTTTTAATGTAAAGGAATCAAACATACCTGTTTTGTATTCAGAAGATATTACTATTCAAGACGATTCATCTAACAATACAATTACAATAAATACCGATAATTTAGGAATTGGGGCTTATGAATTTGCGCTAAACAATTCTAACGGAAATTACCAAGGCGAACCATTTTTTGAAAATGTACCTGCAGGAATTCACAAAATATATGTTAAAGATAAAAATGGCTGCGGGTTTACCGTTCTAGAAGTTTCGGTTATAGGTTTTCCAAAATTCTTTACTCCAAATAATGATGGAATAAATGACACTTGGCGAATTCCAGGGGCGAATAACGATTTTTATCCAACCTCAAACATCTATATTTTTGACAGATTTGGTAAAGTAATTACATCCTTAAATCCAAATGATAAAGGTTGGGATGGAACTTTAAACGGCAAATATTTACCATCTACAGATTACTGGTACTCCGTAGAACTTACTGATAAACAAGGAAATATTAGAGTTAAAAAGGGACATTTTAGTTTAATTAGAAGGTAGCTTTTGGTATCAGATATTAAGTGTCTGGTATCTAGTATTTATTACTGTACTTCTCACGTCTAACTTCTGGCTTTCGACTTTCAAACTTTTCAACCTTTTAAAAATATTAGTGTATTTTTGCAAAATGCGACTAAAGTTAGAATCTAAATTTAAACCTACTGGAGATCAACCAGAAGCTATAAAACAGCTTGTAGCTGGTATTGAATCTAACGAAAAATTCCAGACATTGTTAGGTGTTACCGGCTCTGGAAAAACATTTACAGTTGCTAATTTAATTGAAAAAGTTCAGAAACCAACGCTGGTTTTGGCTCATAATAAAACATTAGCTGCACAATTATATTCAGAGTTTAAACAGTTCTTTCCAAGTAATTCGGTGGAATATTTTGTTTCGTATTACGATTATTACCAACCAGAAGCCTTTTTACCAACAACTGGAACATATATAGAAAAAGATTTATCCATTAATGAAGATATTGAAAAACTAAGAATTAGCGCTTCTTCTGCCCTTCTTTCTGGAAGACGCGATGTTATTATTGTGGCATCCGTTTCTTGTATTTATGGAATTGGAAATCCCGTTGAGTTCAAAAAAAATATTATTACAATTGAAGTTGATCAGGAAATACCACGTACAAAATTTTTACAATTATTGGTTACGAGTTTATATTCCAGAACAGAAACTGAAATTAGTAGTGGAACTTTTAAAGTAAAAGGTGATACCATAACTGTTTATCCATCATATGGTGAACATGCATATCGCATTCACTTTTTTGGTGATGAAATTGAAGAAATTGAGAGCTTTGATGTTACTAACAATCAGGTTGTAGAAAAATTTGAACAACTCACAATTTATCCAGCGAACCTATTTGTTACTTCACCTGATGTCTTACAAAATGCAATCCACGCCATTCAGGAAGATTTAATGAAACAATACGAATACTTCAAAGAAATTGGTAAACATTTAGAAGCAAAACGTTTAAAAGAGCGTACAGAATTTGACTTAGAAATGATTCGTGAATTGGGTTATTGTAGCGGAATTGAAAACTATTCTCGTTATTTAGATGGAAGAAATCCTGGAACAAGGCCTTTTTGTTTGTTAGATTATTTTCCTGATGATTATTTAATGGTTATTGACGAAAGCCATGTTACGATTCCACAAGTACATGCAATGTATGGTGGTGACAGATCTAGAAAGGTAAACTTGGTAGATTATGGTTTTCGATTACCAGCAGCAATGGATAATAGACCTTTAAAGTTTGAAGAGTTTGAAGCCAT
>NZ_JBFLKT010000015.1:0-19953 GCF_040883305.1 Lutibacter sp. | reverse complement strand
CTCGTCTAATTTGTTAGTAGCTCATAATTTAGGGAAGTTGTATTTAAGAGAACTGAAACCCAAAAGTGCCGAACAACTATTTAGGTATTTAAAAACTCAAGATACTTTAAATCCAAATTATCCGTATCAACTTGGAAAAGCTTTGGGGTTACAAAGAAAGAAGTTACAAATGGGACAAAGTTATATCGATGCTTTTACAATAGACACATTGCATTTAAACAGTATTTATGAAGTAGCAAAATTTTTCAAAACCATAAATGTTAGAGATACTTCCAGAATATTTATTGAAAAAGGTTTAAAAATAGATTCAACTAATATTAATTTCTTGCAATTAAAAGCAAATGAGCAGTATTTTGAAAAAGAATTTGAAGAAGCGCTCGTAACCTTAAAAAAGTTAGAAGCATTAAAATTTAAATCGATAAATACCTACGAAATGTATGGAATGAGTTATTTTAACTTAGAGCACATTGATTCAGCAGAGATCTATTTTAAAAAGGCCCTAAGAATGGATAGAAAAAACCCAAAGATATTATATAGGCTTGCAACACTTGAATATCAAAGAGAAAATTTTAAAATGGCTAAGCTTTTAGCAATGCAATCTCTTATGTATAGTAAACCAGACCACGATAAACAATATATGTTATTGGGAATTATGGCAAAAAAAGAATTTGAATATAAGTCTGCTGTTAATTTTTTTGACGAAGCTGTTAAAAACAATAGTAATAATGTAGATGCTCTTTTTGAATTAGCTTTTTCAACAGATTCTTATTTTGAAGATAAAAAAATGGCACTGAGATATTATGAACGATTCATTGAAAGATTTGAAAGTAAAAACCCCAAATTAAGCAAATACGCAAGTGAAAGAGTTAAACAATTAAGAAAACAACTCTTTATTGAAGGTGTTATTGTAGACTAAATCAAAAAGTTGTATTTTCACATTGTGAATTAAACAATAATTTTGAAACAGTTTTTTATAATAATTTTTAGTGCTTTTTTGCTGTTATCGTGTTCTTATTTTGAAAAAAAATATAAGAAAGAGGAGATTCAGGCTGTTGATACTATTGTAGATTTTAATTCTATAGATAGTTTTCCTTTATTTCCAGCGTGCGATAGTATTCCTTCAGAAGAAAAACAAAAAATCTGTTCTCAAATTAAATTATCCGAACATATTTATGCTTCTTTGGTAACGCATAAATTTATTTCAAAAAATAGTGTAAACGATACCATTTTAGTGAAATTAGAAGTAGCTAAAAGCGGAGAAGTTTCACTTATAAATATACAATCATCAGCATTTATTCAAGAGGAAATACCTGAATTAGATAGTTTAATAACTGATGGAATTAAAAAATTACCAAAATTAAAACCAGGAATTAAACGCGGAATGCCGGTAAAAACAGCTTTTAGTTTACCAATTATTTTAAAGAATTAGAGTTGCTGTTTAATTAATTCAAATATAATATTTTAATTTTCAGCAATATATTGAGACCCTGAAATAAATTCAGAGTGACATACTAATGATATAATAGATAATTTTTAAAGAAAATTATTCATTCAACAATTGCCATAAATTATCTTTCAATTCGGTTAAACCTTGTCGGGCAATAGACGAGATAAATAGTGTTTTAATACCTTCTGGGAGTTCTTTTTTGATTTCTTCTTTTAATTCATCATCTAACATATCAGATTTTGAAATAGCAAGTAGCCTATTTTTATCTAATAATTCTGGATTGTGTTGTTTTAATTCATTTAAAAGAATTTTGTATTCTTTTTTAATATCATCGGAATCTGCTGGAATTAAAAATAATAAGATAGAATTTCTTTCAATATGACGTAAAAAACGATGTCCTAAACCTTTTCCTTCTGCGGCACCTTCAATAATTCCTGGAATATCAGCAATTACAAACGTTTGAAAATCGCGGTATTGTACAATTCCTAAGTTTGGTTTTAAAGTTGTAAAGGCATAGTCTGCAATTTTAGGTTTTGCAGCTGTTAAAACAGATAATAAGGTAGATTTACCAGCATTTGGGAAACCAACTAAACCAACATCAGCTAATAGTTTAAGTTCTAACTGAAACCAGTTTTCTTTTCCATCTATACCAGGTTGCGCATATCTAGGAGTTTGGTTTGTAGAAGATCTAAAATTCCAGTTTCCTAGTCCACCCATTCCACCTTCTAGTAAAATTTGTTCTGTATTATCTTTGGTGATTTCAAAAAGCACTTCTTGCGTTTCTGCGTCTTTAATAATTGTTCCTAAAGGAACTTCAATATAAACATCTTGTCCGTCTTTACCAGAACTTCTGGATTTTGCCCCGTGTCCACCGTGTTCAGCCCTAAAATGTTTATTAAATTTTAAATGG
This sequence comes from Lutibacter sp., assembly GCF_040883305.1. Taxonomy (GTDB): domain Bacteria; phylum Bacteroidota; class Bacteroidia; order Flavobacteriales; family Flavobacteriaceae; genus Lutibacter. Next base: position 17,596 of record NZ_JBFLKT010000015.1, on the reverse strand, counting down.
AAAAGTGTCCATAAATTTGGATTCGCTCGTACAATAATATGACCACCACGTCCGCCATCTCCACCATCTGGACCACCTTTAGTAATGTATTTTTCTCTATGCAAGTGCGTAGAGCCACCACCACCTTTTCCAGAGCTGGCATATACTTTTAAATAGTCAACAAAATTTCCTTCAGTCATTTTTTCTTTTTTTTATTCCTGCGATTACAGAAATTTTTTATCATTAGTGCAATAAACAATTAGATTCCTGTTTACACTTCAACTTCGTTCAGAGATCTCACAGGAATAATAAAATATTAAAGTTTATCAAAAACGTTGCTTAAACGTTTTGTAATTTCATTAATATCACCTACACCATTTACACCAAAATACTTGTTTTGGTTTTGGTAATATTCTTTTAAAACAGCAGTTTTTGTTTTATACTCGTTAAATCTGTTTCTAATTTTTGCTTCATCTTGGTCATCAGGTCTTTCACTTGTTTTTCCACGATTTAAAATACGTTGCACCAATAAATCTTCTGGAACTTCTAAAGCTACCATACCACTAATTGCTTCACCTTTATCTAACAAATACTGGTCTAAAGCTTTTGCTTGGGATTCTGTGCGTGGAAATCCATCAAAAATAAACCCATTAGCATCCGGATTTTTTTCAATTTCAGTTTTCAACATTTTTATGGTAACATCATCTGGTACTAGGTCACCACCATCCATGAAGGTTCTGGCCAAAATCCCAAGTTCAGTTTCATTTTTAATGTTGTATCTAAAGACATCACCTGTAGAAATATGAACAAGTCCGTATTTTTCTTTTAAGAAAGTAGCTTGTGTACCTTTACCTGCTCCAGGAGGCCCAAATAAAACAATGTTTGTCATAGTAGGTTTAGATGTTAGTTGATAAATATCTGCAAAATTTCTACCTAGTCCATCATAATCCAATCCATAACCGACAATAAATTTGTCTGGAATTGAAATACCAACATAATCTATATGTAATGCTTTTTTAAACACATCTGGTTTAAAAAATAAGGTAGCAATTTTAAGTTGCTTTAATTTTTTGTCTTTAAAAATGTTATATATTTCTTGAAGGGTATTACCAGTATCAATAATATCTTCTAAAATTACAACGGTTCTTCCTTCTAAATCTTCATTAACTCCAACTAATTGTTTAATCTTTCCTGTAGAGTTTGTCCCTTGGTAAGAAGCTAGTTTTACAAACGAAACTTCACAATCTCCATTATATTTACGTACAAAATCTGCAACAAACATAAAACATCCGTTTAATATTCCTAAAAATATTGGGGTTTCATCTTTACAATCTTCATAGACTTGTTTTACTAAAGATTTTATTGCTTCTTGAATTTGTTCGTCTGAAATATAAGATTTAAAATACTTATCGTGTAATTTAATAATGCTCATTTTTATGCTTTGTTACAAATTTAATAATCAATATAGAATAATTGGCTTATTTAGATATTTATTTGATAATTTAAAAAACACTCAATACACATAGGTTTTTGGTTTTTTTACGCTTTCTTTTTCCCTTTCTCTGCGTTAAAATTTTAAACCATAGCTGAGGCTATGGTTTAAAATTTTGCCTGGGTAAAGAAAAAAGAAATTTGTTAAATTTCCCGAAAACCTAAATGCATTGAGTATACAAAAACCGTTTTGAATTTTCAAAACGGTTTTACTAAATTTATTTAGGATTGCATCCTTTATTTTTTTGAATCTATTTTTTTAACAGTATCATACATTATAGGTGATGCTATAAATAAAGATGAATAGGTACCTACCATTACACCAACAATTAAAGCAAACATAAATCCTTTAATAGAATCTCCACCAAATAAGAAGATTGCCATTAAAACAACTAATGTTGTTAATGATGTATTAATTGTTCTACCTAATGTACTACTTAGTGCTTTATCAACTACTTCAGAGAATTTCCATGAAGTATGAATACCTGTAAACTCACGAATTCTATCAAAAATTACCACGGTATCGTTTAATGAATAACCAACAACTGTAAGTATGGCGGCAATAAATGATTGCCCGATTTCCATATCAAATGGTAATATTTTATGGAAGATAGAGAAAATTGCTAATACAATTAAAACATCATGAAAAACAGCTGCTACAGCACCTAAACTATATTGCCATTTTCTAAATCTAAATAAAATATATAAAAATGTAATTAGTAACGAACCTAAAATAGCCCAACCTGCTGCTGTTTTAATATCATCTGCAATAGTTGGTTCTACTTTCATAGAGCTCATTATTCCAACTTTCCCTATACCTTCATAACCTGGTTTAAATTTTTCTAAAGTTAAACCTTCAGGCATATAGCTTTTTAATCCTGTAAATAATAAGCCTTGTACTTCATCATCAATTTGGCTACCTTCGATATCTATTTTATATTTAGTAGTAATTTTTAATTGACTAATTTCTCCGTAAGTTTTAACTTCAGGAGCACTTCCAAAAGCATCTTTTAAAGTTTCAGCAACATCGGTTGCATTTGTAGGTTTGTCAAATTTAACAACATACGATCTACCACCAATAAAATCTACACCGTAATTTAACCCGTTTGTAAGTAATGAAGTTAAACCACCAATAATTACAATTCCTGAAATTACATAAGCAATCTTTCTTTTTCTTAAGAATTCAATATCAATTCTTTTGAACCAATTTTTAGTAATATTTGTGTTGAAAGTGAATAATTTTCCTTTAGCAGCATACCAGTCTATTAGTAAACGTGTAATAAAAATTGCCGTGAATAAAGAGGTTACAATACCTACCATTAATGTATAAGCAAAACCTTTTACAGGTCCTGTTCCAAATACATATAAAATAACACCTGTTAACATTGTAGTAATGTTGGCATCAATAATTGCAGATAATGCTCCTTTAAAACTAAATCCGTGGCTAATTGAGGCTTTTAAACCTTTTCCTTTATTTAATTCTTCTTTAATTCTTTCAAAAATAATTACGTTTGCATCAACAGACATACCTATTGTTAAAATAATACCTGCAATTCCTGGTAATGTAAGTACAGCACCAAACGCAGTTAAAATTCCGAAAATAAATAAAATGTTTACAGCTAAAGCAACATCGGCAAAAGCACCAGCTTTTCCGTAGTAAAAAATCATCCAAATTAGTACTAGTAATAACGCTAATCCAAATGAGCTCATACTACTATCAATTGCTTTTTGACCTAAAGAAGGTCCAACAACTTCAGATTGAATAATATGTGCAGCAGCTGGTAATTTACCTGCTTTTAATACGTTTGCAATATCTTGTGCTTCTTCAACAGTCATACTTCCACCAGAAATAGAAGTTCTACCTGTTGTAATTGGAGTGTTTACAGATGGTGCTGTATATACATAATCATCTAAAACAACAGCAACAAATTGTCCAACATTTTCAGTTGTCATTTTACCCCAAAGCCTAGAACCACCAGCATTCATTGTCATACTTACTTCAGGTTTTCCTGTTTGTCCGTATTCTTGACTGGCATCATCAATTACATCACCTTCAATAGGTGCAACATCTTCTCTGTTAGATTTTATACCGTATAAGTAAATTAAATCAATATTCTCTCCAGTTGCAGTTGTACTTGAAAAAGGTTTGGCATCCCATAAAAATTTAGCGTACTTCATTTCATTTGAAAGCAATGCCCTTACCTCTCTCATTGCTAAATAAGAATTTACTTTAGCAGTATCTAAAACTTTTGCAGTTCCAATTATAGAAGATATTTGATTTTCGCTTTGAGGAATACTTGGAGATAATACTGAAAATAAATTATTAACTGGTTTTGCAGCTAGAGAATCAGATACTTCACCTAATAAATCTTCTAAATCATCTTTTGCAGCAGTTGTATCTACTTCAGTATCTACCTTTAATAAGTTTTCAACTACAGAATTTGCCTGAAAAAAGAAATTTGCAGTTTCTCGGTTAGAATACACTTCCCAAAATTGTAATTCAGCTGTACTTTGCAATAATTTTTTTACACGGTCAATATCTTTTGCACCTGGTAATTCAATTAAAATACGACCAGAGTTTCCAATACGCTGAATATTTGGTTGTGTAACTCCAAATTTATCGATACGACTTCTTAATACTTCAAAAGCTGTGTTTACAGAACCTGTAACTTCAGCTTCAATAATCGGCATAACTTCGTCATCCGTAAGTTTAAAGTTAATTTTTTCTCTTAGAGATTTATTACCAAAAATACTAGGGTCGCTTAATTTAACGGTTCCAGCACTTGCTTTTTCGAATTCATTAAAAAATAAATCTAAAAAACGTTTATCACTACTTTTCTGAGCTACAGTTGCTTTCGCTAGTGCTTCATTAAAAACTGGATTTTTAGATTCATTAGATAATCCAATTAAAATATCTTTTACAGAAACTTGTAAAATAGCATTAATACCTCCTTTAAGGTCTAATCCTAAATTTAATTCTTTGTCTTTAATATCATTATAACTGAATTGGGCAAAACCTAAATCAATTACAGGTTTGTTTGCAACCGAGTCTAAAAATACTCTTTCTAATCTTGCAATTTCTTTTCCATCTTCAGATTTTGATTCTGCATACATTTTTGCTTTATCTTCAACACCATTTGTAAACCAAGTAAATGATAATTGGTATAAACTTACTAATCCAAAAAGAATAGCGAATAACTTTATAAGTCCTTTATTTTGCATTTTACATTAATTTGATAAAAATTCATTTGTTATAAACGTGCAAATATATAATTTCAAATAGAGACTGACAATACTTTTTTAGCTTTTTATACCCATAAATTAGCAGTTCTTAAAATATTGCTATTCTGAATTCTGAATTTTATATATTTGTTTCGAAAAAAAACACGAAATGAAGCATTTAACAGATATTGAAATAGCCCAAAAAAATAAAATTAAGCACATTAAAGAAATTGCTGCTAAATTAGGAATTGAAGAAGATGATATTGAGATGTTTGGCAAATACAAAGCTAAATTACCGTTGTCGCTTATTGATGAAGAAAAAATTAAAAATAATAATTTAATTTTAGTAACCGCTATTACACCAACTCCTGCCGGAGAAGGTAAAACTACTGTCTCAATTGGTTTAACGGAAGGGTTAAATAAAATAGGTAAACAAGCTACTGTTGTTTTACGAGAACCATCTTTAGGACCTGTTTTTGGAATAAAAGGGGGTGCAGCCGGTGGAGGATATTCTCAGGTAGTTCCAATGGAAGATATTAATTTACATTTTACAGGAGATTTTAATGCTGTTGAAAAAGCCAATAATCTACTATCGGCATTAATTGATAACAACTTACAAAGCAGTTGTTGTAAATTAAATTTAGATCCACGAACAGTTCTTTGGAAACGTGTAATGGATATGAATGACAGGTCTTTACGTAAAATTATTGTTGGTTTAGGAGGCAGTGCAAACGGCATTCCAAGAGAAGATGGTTTTGATATTACTCCTGCTTCTGAAGTTATGGCAATACTTTGTATGGCAACAGATTTTGAAGACTTGAAAAAGCGTTTAGGAGATATATTTATTGGTTTTACATATGATAAACTGCCAATTTTTGCACGTGATTTAAAAGCTGAAAATGCAATGGCAATTTTATTAAAACACGCAATTAGACCAAATTTAGTACAAACATTAGAGGAAAATCCCGCAATTATTCATGGTGGTCCTTTTGCAAATATTGCTCAGGGAACCAATACAATTATTGCGACAAAAATGGGGCTTTCGTTGTCTAATTATGTAATTACAGAAGCAGGTTTTGGAGCTGATTTAGGCGCTGAAAAGTTTTTAAATATTAAATGCCAGTCTGCTGGTTTAAGCCCTAAAGCCGTTGTTTTAGTTGCTACAATTAGAGCTTTACGTCATCATGGTGGTGCTAAAAAAGATCAATACAATACTTCAAATTTAGATTTTGTTATACAAGGTTTTTGCAATTTAGAAAAACATATTGAGAATATTAGAAAATTTAATTTAGAGCCTGTTGTTGCTATCAATGCATTTTCAAATGACTCTTATGAAGAGATTGATTATATTATAGAAAAGTGCGAAGAGTTGGGTGTACAAGCCGTTGTTTCAGATGGTTGGGCAAAAGGAGGTAAAGGAACTACAAAATTAGCAAAAGCTGTTGTTAAAGTTGTGGAATCTAGTAAGTCAAGTTTTAAACCTTTGTATGATTGGAATTCTCCGGTAAAAGAAAAAATTGAAAAAATTGCTAAAGAAATTTATGGAGCTGCTATTGTTGATTTTGATAAAAAAGCAAAACTAAATTTAAAAAGAATTGAAAAATTAGGTTTCAGTGATTTTGCAATTTGTATGGCAAAAACTCAAAAATCTTTTTCTGATAATGAATTCTTGGTGGGGAGACCAAAAAATTTCACAGTTACAGTTCGTGAAATTGAAATTGCTGCTGGTGCAAAATTTATTATTCCAATATTGGGTTCAATGATGCGTATGCCAGGATTACCAGGAACTCCAGCATCAGAAAATATGACTATTGATAATAATGGTGTTATCTCCGGATTGTCTTAAATAAAAAATTATGGAAAATCAGATTAATTATATTGAGTTTAAAACGAATAATATTTCAGCAATAAAAAAATTTTATTCCAATTGTTTCCATTGGACATTTAATGATTACGGATCAATTTATACAGCGTTTTCTGAAAGTGGATTAAAAGGAGGTTTTGAACTTACTGAAAACAAAATTGTAAATGGAGCATTGGTAGTTTTATATCATAGTAACCTAGAGTTAATTAAGAAGAAAATAATTGATTTTGGTGGGAGAATATCAAAGGATATATTTTCTTTTCCTGGAGGGCATAGATTTCACTTTTTAGATCCATCGGGAAATGAATTAGCAGTTTGGTCTGATAAATAAATTTGATCAACTTTTAGAAAAAAAACGCTCCTCAAAAATTAATTTTTGAGGAGTATTTAAAATAATATTTTTAGTACTGTACTTAGTTCAGTAAAGCATTTGTAGCTTTTACACCAACTGCACTTTCTTGAATTTTAGCCAGTTCAGCTTCTGATAATTCAATTTCTACAATTTTTTCAATTCCGTTTTTACCAATTATACATGGTACACCAATTGAAATATCATTTAAACCGTATTCACCTTCTAGCAAAGCAGAACAAGGGAACATTTTTTTAGAATCTAAAGCAATAGCTTGTACCATTGCAGAAACTGCAGCACCTGGTGCGTACCAAGCGCTTGTTCCTAATAATTTTGTTAAAGTAGCTCCACCAACTTTAGTGTCTTCAACGACTTGTTGCATTCTTTCTTCTGATAAAAATTCAGAAACTTTAACGCTATTTCTAGCGGCTTTTCCAATTAAAGGAACCATTCCGGTATCACTATGTCCGCCAATTACCATTCCATCAACATCAGATGCCGGGCATTCTAAAGCTTCTGCTAAACGGAATTTAAAACGAGCACTGTCTAAAGCACCACCCATACCAATAATTCTGTTTTTTGGTAATCCAGTAGCTTTGTGAGCTAAATAGGCCATAGTATCCATTGGATTACTTACAACAATTATGATTACCTCTGGAGAAAATTTTATTAGGTTTTCTGAAACAGATTTTACAATACCTGCATTAATTCCAATTAATTCTTCACGAGTCATTCCTGGTTTTCTTGGAATTCCACTTGTAATAACGGCAACATCACTTCCTGCTGTTGCAGTGTAATCGTTTGTTACACCTGTAATTTTTGTATCAAAACCATTTAATGAAGCACATTGCATTAAATCCATCGCTTTACCTTCGGCAAAACCTTCTTTAATGTCGATCAATGTTACTTCAGATGCAAAATCTTTAATAGCTATGTACTCAGCGCAACTTGCACCTACAGCACCAGCTCCTACTACTGTTACTTTCATATTTTTATTATTGTATTAATATTCATTTTAAACGTATCAAAAATACTAATTTTAAATTTAAAGATTAATGAGTTTTGACTTAATTTACGAAATCGATATTGTTGATTTTTATCATATATTTTTGCGATTATAATAAAAAAAGGCTGCTAAAGCAGCAGCCTTTTGCATATTTAAAAATAAAATACCTTATACGTCAATATTTGCATATTTTGCATTTTTCTCGATAAATGCTCTACGTGGAGGAACTTCATCACCCATTAGCATAGAAAATACTCGGTCAGCTTCAGTTAAGTTTTCAATAGTAACTTGGCGTAAAGTTCTAAATTCAGGATTCATAGTTGTATCCCAAAGTTGCGTAGCATTCATTTCCCCAAGACCTTTGTATCGCTGAATGTTAACACTTCCACCCATATTGTGCGCAATTAAATCGCGTTGGTCATCATTCCATGCATATTCTCGTTTTTGTCCTTTTTTAACTAAATATAAAGGAGGCGTTGCTATAAAAATATGTCCGCCTTCAATTAATTCTTTCATATATCTAAAGAAGAACGTAAGAATTAATGTAGCAATGTGGCTACCATCTACATCGGCATCACACATAATAACTACTTTGTGATAACGAAGTTTTTCAAGATTTAAAGCTCTTGGATCTTCTTCTGTACCGATAGATACACCTAAAGCGGTGTACATATTTTTTATTTCTTCATTTTCAAAAACTTTATGTTGCATTGCTTTTTCAACATTTAAAATTTTACCACGTAATGGCAAAATTGCTTGAAAAGCTCTGTCTCTACCTTGTTTTGCTGTTCCACCTGCCGAATCTCCCTCAACAAGGAATATTTCGCATATTTCCGGATCAGTTTCAGAACAGTCACTTAATTTACCGGGTAAACCACCAATAGACATTACAGTTTTACGTTGCACCATTTCACGTGCTTTACGGGCAGCGTGACGCGCTGTTGCAGCTAATATTACTTTTTGTACAATAATTTTAGCATCATTTGGATTTTCTTCTAAATAATCAGTTAGCATTTCTGAGACAGCTTGACTAACTGCAGCAGTAACTTCACGGTTCCCTAATTTTGTTTTTGTTTGTCCTTCAAATTGAGGTTCTGCAACTTTAACTGAAACGATAGCTGTTAAGCCTTCGCGAAAATCATCTCCAGCAATTTCAAATTTAAGATTTTTAAGCATCCCAGATTCATCAGCATACTTTTTTAAAGTAGCCGTTAGTCCACGTCTAAAACCAGATAAATGTGTTCCGCCTTCGTGGGTATTAATGTTATTTACATATGAGTGCAAGTTTTCAGCATAAGAAGTATTATAAGTCATTGCTACTTCAACAGGAACCCCGTTTTTCTCACCTTCCATTGAAATCACATTCGCAATTAATTGCTCACGAGTGGCATCTAAATATTTGATAAATTCTGGTAATCCTTCATCACTATGAAAAGTTTCAGTAGGAATATTACCTTCATCATCTGTAGTTCTTTCGTCTGTTAGAGTTAAGGTAACACCTTTGTTTAAAAAAGAAAGTTCACGTAATCTAGTAGCTAAAGTATCGTAATTAAATTCAATTGTTTGCGTAAAAATTGAAGTGTCCGGTAAAAAAGTAACCATAGTTCCTTTATCATCCGTATCTCCAATTGGTTTTGCAGGATACAATGCTTTACCTTTAGAATATTCTTGCTCCCAAATTTTACCATCTAAATAAACCGTAGCTTTTAAATGTTGAGACAGTGCATTTACTACTGAAACACCAACACCGTGTAAACCACCTGAAACTTTATAAGAATCTTTGTCGAATTTACCACCAGCTCCAATTTTAGTCATTACAACTTCTAAAGCAGAAACTCCTTCTTTTTTGTGCATTCCTACTGGAATACCACGTCCATTATCTTTTACAGATAAAGATCCACTTTTATTTATTACAACATCTATTTTATCACAATGGCCTGCCATTGCTTCATCAATAGAATTATCAACTACTTCATATACTAAATGGTGTAATCCTCTTACTCCAACATCTCCAATATACATAGACGGGCGCATACGAACATGCTCCATTCCTTCTAAAGCCTGAATACTATCAGCAGAATATTGATTTTTTTTTATTTCGTCACTCATAATTTATAATATATGTTTTTTAATAAAAAATTTAACAAACAAATATAAGCATTCGAACAATGTTTTTTTACTTCTTTTAAGGGTGTTGATGCCTAAGTTATTAACAATTGGAAATTGTTAAAAATAGCTTAAACCGGCTCTAAATAGGTTTAATTTTGATGTTATTATTTTTTTTGCTCAATGTAGATTAAAAATAAAAAAATGTCTTAAATCGCTTTATTTTTAGTAAAATATAGTTAGAATTATGGTATTTCTTGTTAGTTTTAGGCTGAAAAAAGCAGATTTTAAGATAAGCATTTTAAAATGTAATAAATTTTATGTTGAGAAAAAATGAAATAAAATAATCATATCTATTTATAATAATATTATTTTTGCGGATGCAACATCAGGTACTTATTTTAGATTTCGGTTCGCAATACACGCAGTTGATTGCCCGTAGAGTTAGAGAATTAAACATTTTTTGTGAAATTTTCCCATACAATAGTGAAAATTTTAAGGTAGAAGATTACAAAGCTGTAATTCTTTCAGGAAGCCCGTTTTCAGTAAGAGCTGAAAATTCGCCACATCCAGATTTATCGCAAATAAAAGGAAAATTGCCATTATTAGGTGTGTGTTATGGTGCACAGTATTTAGCACATAATTTTGGCGGAGAAGTAGGTGCTTCCAATACAAGAGAATATGGAAGAGCAAATCTTTCATTTGTAAAACCGAATGAATTATTTTTTGAAGGCGTTTCTGAAGGAAGTCAGGTTTGGATGAGCCATAGCGATACTATTTTAGATTTACCTGAAAGATTTGAATTGATTGCAAGCACACACGATGTGAAAAATGCAGCTTTTAAAATTAAAGATGAAAGTTCGTACGGAATTCAGTTTCATCCAGAAGTGTACCATTCAAAAGATGGTTTAACTATTTTGAAGAATTTTTTAGTGAATATTGCGGGGGTTGCTCAAACTTGGACACCAGATTCTTTTGTTGAAACAACCGTGGCCGAGCTTAAAGAGAAGCTTGGAAACGACAAAGTTGTTTTAGGTCTTTCGGGAGGTGTAGATTCTACAGTTGCAGCAACATTAATTTCAAAAGCTATTGGTAAAAACCTGTACTGTATTTTTGTAAATAATGGTTTGTTACGTAAAAATGAATTTGAAAGTGTTTTGGATCAGTATGAGCACATGGGTTTAAATGTAAAAGGCGTAGATGCTTCGGCACGTTTTTTGAAAGAACTGGCTGGAGAAAGTGATCCTGAAGGAAAACGCAAAATTATTGGTCGTGTTTTTATTGAAACTTTTGATGATGAAGCGCACGAAATAAAAGATGTAAGTTGGTTAGCACAAGGTACTATTTATCCAGATGTTATAGAGTCAGTTTCCGCAACTGGAGGACCATCAGCAACTATTAAATCGCATCATAATGTTGGTGGATTGCCAGACTTTATGAAATTAAAAATAGTAGAGCCTTTAAATACGTTATTTAAAGATGAAGTTAGAAGAGTTGGAAAATCAATGGGAATTGATGCTGAATTATTAGGAAGACATCCGTTTCCAGGTCCAGGATTAGGAATCAGGATTTTAGGTGATATTACTCCTGAAAAAGTAAGAATGTTACAAGAAGTAGATCATATTTTTGTTCAAGGTTTAAAAGACGCTGGTTTGTACAATAAAGTTTGGCAGGCAGGCGCAATGTTATTACCCGTAAACTCGGTAGGAGTTATGGGAGATGAAAGAACCTACGAAAAAGCAGTGGTGTTAAGAGCAGTTGAATCTACTGATGGAATGACCGCAGATTGGGTGAATTTACCCTATGAGTTTTTACAAAAAACATCAAATAAAATAATAAATAACGTTAAAGGCGTTAATAGAGTGGTATATGACATTAGTTCTAAACCACCTGCAACTATAGAATGGGAATAAATTTAATCCTATAGTTTATATTCTTTGAAAAAATAAATAATGAAAAAAATAAAGTTCTTAATTTCAATTTTAGTGTTTTGTGCATTTAGTTTAGTGGCACAACAAAAAAAATATGTTTCCTATACTGTTAAAAAAGGGGAAACAATGAAGAGTATTGCTAAACATTATGATGTTTCTACAAGAGATTTATTACGATTAAATCCAGACGTTTCAAGAAAACCAAGAGCAAATACAGTTATAATTGTTCCAAATAAAAATTATGGTAAATCAATTTCTGAAGCTGGAGAAACCGAAACTAAAATTTATATTGTAAAACCAAAAGAAACATTATTTGGAATTTCAAGCAAGCATAATATTACAATTGAAGAACTAAAAGGTGCTAATTCTGGATTAGAAAATGGATTAAAAATAGGAATGCATCTTAAAATTCCACCAGCATCTAATAAGGAAGAAAACGATTCAGAGAAATTTATTTTGCATACTGTTGTTAAGGATGATACTGTTTATAATTTAACAAAAAAGTATGAGGTTACTAAAGAAAGTTTATATGCGTTAAATCCTACTTTAAGTGAAGGTTTAAAATTAGGAATGATTTTAAAAATTAAACCAATTTCTATTGCTACTCTTAATGAAGAAGGGGAAGTGGAAATCGAAGTTGAAGATGAGACAGGATTATTTGTTGAGGCTCTAAACTTAGAAAAATCAATTAATGTTGCAATAATGCTTCCTTATGAATTGCAGAAATATTCAGACTCAATTCCAAAAAACATATTGACCAAAGGAAATTCAATTTTAAATATTGCAACGGATTTTCATATGGGTGCAAGCATGGCAATAGATTCTTTACGTAGCAAAGGAATTGCAATAAATGTACAATACTTTGATACTCAAAATTCTAATTATAAATTGCAAACTATTGTAAATAGAAATGATTTTTCTGAGACAGATGTTATTATAGGCCCTTTATTCTATGCAAAAGCACATTGGCTTTCAAAACATGTAAATGTTCCTGTTATTGCACCAATATATTCAAAAGATCAAAATAGTTTGTCTGCAAGTAATTTAATAAAATCTGATGATGTTAGTGATACATTATTAGAGGAACACTTGCTTACCTATATGAAAGAAAATTATAAAGGAGAAAACATTCTTGTAATTAATGATAGTGAAGAGCAATCTCAAATTAAATTATGGAGGATTGTAAACTATTTAAAATCTTTTGATTCAATACAAAACATAGCTGTTTTAAAATCGGATAAAGGATATATTGATAATGAAATATTTGCTCAAAAACTAAATGAAAAGACTGCGAATTGGGTGTTTTTAATTAGTGATGAAATTGTAACAACTGCTGCCGCTGTGAACAATTTAAAAGTGTTTGTAGAAGAGTTTGATATTACTTTATTAACTTTAGATAAAGGGAAGAATTTTGATAAAATTGATAATAGCTTTTTAGGGCAATTAAACTTTACATATCCAACAACAGACTTTGTAAATATGCAAGATTCAAAAGTGAAAAACTTTTACACTAAATTTCGTTCCAAAAACTTTACATTACCTTCTAAATTTGCAGTTAGAGGTTTTGATGTAACCTTCGATATATTGTTGAGATTGGCTAGTGAAGATAGTATAGAAGAGGCTCTAAGAGCAGGTAAATCTAATAGAGTTTCAGCACTTTTTAATTATAACAAAAAACTATTTGGAAGTTTTGAAAATAACGGAGTTTACATTGTTAAATATAATAAAGAGCTTTCTCCAGTTGTAGTTGAGTAAGAAAATGATAAAGTATAAAAAAAGCTGTCTGAAAATTACACTTTTCAGACAGCTTTTTTACTTATTTTAAAGTTTTAAATCTTTTTAAGTTGGTCTTTCATCATTTTTATTTGATCTTTAAGAACACCTTGCGTATCTAATTTTTTAGCTTCATTTATAAGCATTGTGGCTTCTCTTTTTCTTCTTTTAGACATTGCGATACCACCTAATTGTAGTTTTGCCATTGCAATATCATGTTTCATATTTAAACCTAGGCTAATTGCTTTTTTAAAGTATTTTTCCGCTTGTGTTAAATTTGTTTGCGAAACCATAATACCTTGTAAAAAGTTATAATAACCTTCTTGTTTTTTTATTAAAGCGCTACTTGGATTTTTAATATATGATAACCATTTACTTGCACCAGCAAAGTTTTGTTTTCTTAACTGTAAGAATGCTAATAAAATAAATTCATTTTTAAAATAAAGCAATACAAATATTCCGGCTAATAAAACTAATGAAATACCATTCATTATATTCCCATCAACAAATTGAAATACTGACCATACTACAATTGCTCCTGCAATTACTAATTTTATATACTTATTAAACATTATTTTTTTATTTTTAAATGGAATGCAAAGTTACAGTTTTGCTTCGATTTTAATTATTTTTTATAATGTTTTTTATATTGAATAAAAGCAAAAACGGCTAAAACGGAAACAATTGCAACAGAATAATATACAAATGTAGGTGTAATTGCTTTATCTCCACTAGCATACGAATGCAATCCAGATAAGTAGAAATTCACTCCAAAATAGGTCATCAAAATAGATGCAAAAGCTGCAACAGAGAATAAATTAAATACAAATCTTCCTCTTAACCCTGGAACTAATCGCAGGTGTAACACAAATGCATAAATCATAATACTTATTAAAGCCCAAGTTTCTTTTGGATCCCAACCCCAGTAACGTCCCCAACTTTCATTCGCCCATTGTCCGCCTAAGAAGTTACCAATAACTAATAATATCAAACCTATAGTTAAGGCCATTTCGTTAATAATTGTAATTTCTTTAATCATTAAACCAACCTTCTTTTTATTTTTAGAGTTGGTAATAATCATAAGTATTAACGCAATTAATCCTAAAATCATTCCTAAAGCAAATGGTCCATAACTGGCTACAATAATTGAAACGTGGATCATTAACCAATACGAATTTAGTACAGGTTGTAGGTTTGCAATTTCTGGATCCATCCAGTTCCAATGTGCTACCATTAATATAAAAGCAGTTAAGAAAGCCGTAGCAGCTATGGTCATTGAAGATTTTCTTCCAAACAATAAACCGAATAACATGGTAGCCCATCCAACATAAATCATAGATTCATAAGCATTACTCCATGGTGCGTTTCCGCTTACAATCCAACGGGCAATTAAACCACCAGTATGCATTAAAAATAGACCTATAATAATGGCAATACTCGCTTTAATTAAAAAGTTGATAGTTTTATTATTTCTAAAAATTTGAAAGATTACAAAAAAGAACATTAATGTTCCTATATACATATAGTAGCTATATATAGTTTTAAATATATCATACTTATTGTAAGCAATTTCTAAGTCAATTTTATGATCTGCGGGATAAACTTCACCTCCATATTTTTTCTGAAAATTGATAATTCCTTCTAAAATTTCATCAGATTTTGAATAGTCTCTAGAAACATTAGAATCTGATAAAGTTTGTAGGTAAATAGGTAATATTTGACGTACAAATACAGAATCTTGACCTTTAAAATTTGCAGATTGTATGTTGTTGTTAGATACCCAAGTATTATTTCGGTCGTTTGGAATAGGAAAAATTCTTAATACATCACCTGTTATAGCAGAATATAGTAGATTTACTCTTCTATCAACATTTATAACATCTTTTTCAAACTTACTTTTAATATTACTTTTTTGAGCTTCTTGCTGTGTTTCAGAAATTTTATACATTCCTTTATTGTCAAAAAAGTTAGCAAGTGTTGCATATTTTTGATCGTGAGGAATACCAATAATATCTCTTAATTTTGTATTGTCTTTTTCAATATAAATTATAGGAATTTGAAACCATAATCTTGAATTTTGTTGAATAGATAAGAATACTTGAGTAGCATTCATATCTCTGAAAGTTTCTTGTTTACTTACTTTCCGTAATAATTCAGAAGCATATGTGTGTACTGGTTTCATTCTACCACCAGCATCTTGTATAACAACTTTACTAAATTTCTCAGCGTGATCTAAGTCAATTTTATTTTCAACTAGTGCCGAATCTATCTGTTTGTTTGTTAATCCATGGTTGTGTTCTTGGGCAAAAGAAATTGTAGAAAATAGTATTAAGGCAATAGATGCTAAAATTGCTTTTTTCGTTCTAATTTTTTCTAAACTCTTTTTTAAGAAATCAAATCGTGTATTTTTCACAAACATAATTAACATTAATCCGGCATATAATAAAAAGTATCCAATGTATGTAATAGTTGAACCCCAAAAATCGTGATTAACGGATAGGTGAGTTTCTTCGTATTCATCCGTAATATTGTAACTAGATTGAAAAAACTTATAGCCTTTATAGTTTAAAATATTATTCATAAAAATTCTAAAATCAAAAGTTTCATTTGGATCAATAACAGTAACTTCACTTGCAAAAGACATTGGGCTGTTAGATCCCGGATATTTGTCTAATTGAAAATCGTTTAATTTAATGCTAAATGGAAGTTCTTTTTGCATAGCACCATAACTCATTCTAAAATTTAAACCACCTACAGATATTTGTGTTGGAGGTTGAATTGCGAATTTACCACCTACTAATTTTACTTGTTTGGTTTCACTTCCAGCGGTAATATCAAAAGTTAATTCACCTAATGTATGCACATCTTTATCTCCAGAAATTGTTTTATACAAACCTTTTAGTGATGCGTTTGGAACAACAAATTGCATTCCTGCAATTGAATGAACCGCTAATAATGAAAAATCTTGCAGAGAATCCTTTACTATTGTACCTTCAAAACTATCAGCCATTCTAAAAAAGCTACCGGCTACTGATGATTGAATTTTTAAATTTCCATTTACATTTTTAAAATCTATAGTATTATTATTTTGGGCATCGTAACCAATTAAAACACCATGTACAAGTTCTGAAGTTCCTCTTTTTATATAATGATTGTGTCTTCCACCAGCACCAGATTCAACAAAAAGCATATATTCATCTCCAGTTTCACTTTCTTCAAATACTTGTTGTGCATTTGGTATGTAATTGGTTAGTTTTATTGCAACATCTTTACCTTTAAAATCGGTATTATAACTATAATTATTTGAACCTAAAGCAGACAATAAAATGGATTGATGAACAGGCGTTTTTTGTTCGTTTCCATCATTAACAACAATACTGATATAGTTTTTTTCAGTTAAAAATTTATTGGTTACTTGTCCTTCTTTTATCGGCATTATTCCTTCAAAACTGATATAACGAGTAACACCAGCACCAATAATAATTAAAAAGAAAGCAAGGTGAAAAGCAAGTACTACTAATTTTTCTTTACGCAGTAGTTTGTATTTAAATACGTTACCAAAAAAGTTAATCGCAAAAAATATCATAATTCCTTCAAACCACCAAGCATTATAAACTAAAGCCTTGGCTGTTTCTGTACCATAATCGTTTTCAATAAATGTAGCAACTCCCATTGCTAATGCAAAAATTAAAAACAAAATAGCCATTAAACGAGTTGAATAAATAAGGGAAAGTAGTTTGTTCATTATAGTTTTTTTATTATTAAAAATAAATGCTGTGCAAAAATAATGATAATTGTCATATTAGCCATTCAAAATCGCTTATTTAAAACAATTATCCTTCTATTTTAACACCTTTACAAATATAATTGTAACT
>NZ_JBFLKT010000014.1:0-7394 GCF_040883305.1 Lutibacter sp. | reverse complement strand
TTTTTTATTGCTATGTTTAAACATCATTAATATTTACGATTTATAAAAAATAAATATCCGATAAATTTAAAGACATCTAGAAAAAAATAGACAAATAACACTACTTTTAAGCTAAAGGTGTTTTTTTACTTATAGTAACAGTAAACAAAATTAAAAAATGTGTCTATTCTTTATACATTTTATCAATAAGTGCTTTATATTTTTGTTGAATTACTTTTCGTTTTAACTTTAACGTTGCAGTAATTTCACCAGCTTCAATACTAAATTCTTTGGGTAGTAAAGTGAATTTTTTAATTTTTTCAAATTTAGAAAACTCCTGCTGTAATTCTTCAAATCGTTTTTCAAACAAATCTTTTATTTGATTATGATTGATTAACTCTTCAATATCTTTAAAACTAATAGAATGTTCTATTGCGTACTTTTTTATGTTTTCAAAACTTGGTACAGCTAATGCGGTAACATATTTTTGTTGATCACCAATTACTGCAATTTGTTCAATAAATGAATCGTTAACTAAAGCTGTTTCCAGTTTTTGCGGAGCAATATATTTTCCTCCTGAAGTTTTCATTAAATCTTTAATTCTATCAGTAATTACCAAATTACCTGTTGCATCCATTTTCCCTGCGTCGCCTGTTTTAAACCAACCATCTTCTGTAAAAACTTCGGCAGTTGCTTCGGGTTTTTTATAATAACCTTTCATAACTCCGGGGCCTTTCACTAAAATCTCGTTGTTAGCGCCTATTTTAATTTCAGTTCCTGCAATGGCTTTTCCCGCAGAATTAAACTCAAAATGTTGATTTCCAAATAATGAAACCGTTGCTGTAGTTTCAGTTAAACCATAACCACACTTAATATTTAACCCAAATGAATGAAAATAAGAAACCATGTCGGCTGCCAAAGGAGCACCACCACAAGGCATAAACTTAATGTTTCCACCAAATACTCCACGTAATTTACTCAACACCAGTTTATCGGCAATTTTGTGCTTTAACTTTAATGCTAAAGGAACTTTTTTATCTAATCTTTTATACTTGTTATTATATGCATTACCAATTCCTAAAGCCCAGCTTGCTAATTTCATTTTAGTAGGTGAAGCTTCTTTTCTTTTTTCTTGAATTGCAGAAAATATTTTTTCAAAAATACGTGGAACTGTACACATTAAAGTAGGTTTTACCTCTTTTAAAACTTCTGCAATTTCTTTTGGATCTTGATTAAAATACACTTGAATTCCAGATTGAATACAGAAAAATACCCAACTACGTTCGTAAATATGACTTAAAGGTAAAAAACTTAATGAAGTATCATTCGTGTTAACATCTAATTCATCTTCGTGTGCTTTTAGTGAAGCTGCAAAATTGTTATGATCCAACATAACACCTTTTGGTTCTCCTGTAGTTCCAGAGGTATAAATAATACTTGCTAAATCATTTAATTGGTGTTCAGAAAACCTTTTATCTAGCTCAGTATCTATACTTTTTGGGAATTCAGCGTTTATAAAATCTGATAAATAAACAGCATTTTTGTGGTTTCTAAAATCAACTGTTTCGGTGAGCGAAACAATTAATTTTAAGTATTTATTCGTTTCTGAAATCTCTTCGGCTTTGTCAAACTCTTCTTGATCTCCAACAAAAATTACACTAATTTCAGCATCGTTTATAATGTATTCAGTTTCTTTTGTGGAATTAGTTGCATAAATAGGAACTGTTACAGCTCTTGTGTTCATAATAGCAATATCTGCAATTATCCATTCAGTCATATTTTGGGCAAAAATTGCAACATTTTGTTGCTCTTTTATTCCAAAATTCACTAATGCTTTAGAAACATTTTGAATTTGATTATAGAAATTTTCCCAAGAAATTCCATCCCAATTTTTCGTTTCACTATTTTTATAGAAAATAGCTTTTTTGGTAGAAAAGCGCTTTGCATTTTCTTTAATTACTTCTGTTAAGTGCTTATAACTCATTAAATTTTGTTTCGAAAATTAAATTCTAAACTTTTTGCATAGCGCGCAAATCTACAAATAAAATAACTGTATGTTTTATTTTAAAGGTTATGAATGTTACAATTTAAGTCGGAATTACCAATATTTAACATAATTTTTGGGGAATACGAAACCGTATTAAGGATGGATACTTCGACTTACCTCACTTCGAGGCTTGTTGTTTGAGCTCTTTTTTATACCCAAAATGGAAAAAAAAGCGAGTACAGAGAGCCTGATAGTTGTTTTTACAAATGGAACGCCCAAAAAAAGGTTGATATGTGTAAAATCTATGCTGTAAATCATTAAATTTGCACTTTCTTATAAAAAAATAACAATGTATAGAACACATTCAAACGGAGAATTAAGATTGGAAAATGTTGGTCAGGAAGTTACCTTGGCCGGATGGGTGCAAAAATCGCGCGATAAAGGATTTATGATTTGGGTTGATTTGCGAGACCGCTACGGTATTACGCAATTGATTTTTGATGAAGACAGAACACCAAAAGAAATGGTTGAAAAAGCCAAAACCTTAGGTCGTGAATTTGTAATTCAGGTTACAGGTGAAGTAATTGAACGTGTTTCTAAGAACAAAAATATTCCAACTGGTGAAGTAGAAATTTTAGTAAAAAAACTAACTGTTTTAAACGCATCTTTAGTGCCTCCTTTTACTATTGAAGATGAAACCGATGGTGGTGACGAGTTACGTATGAAATATCGTTACTTAGATATTAGAAGAAACCCTGTTAAAAACAACCTTATTTTTAGAAGTAAAGTTGCAATTGAAACCAGAAAATATTTATCTGATCAAGATTTTATTGAAGTTGAAACACCTGTTTTAATTAAATCTACACCTGAAGGTGCACGTGATTTTGTGGTGCCAAGTAGAATGAATGAAGGTCAGTTTTATGCATTGCCACAATCGCCTCAAACCTTTAAGCAATTGTTGATGATTGGCGGAATGGACAAGTATTTTCAGATTGTAAAATGCTTTAGAGATGAGGATTTACGTGCGGACAGACAGCCAGAATTTACACAAATTGATTGTGAAATGGCGTTTGTAGAGCAAGAAGATATTTTAAATACGTTTGAAGGTTTAACACGTCATTTATTAAAAGTTGTAAATGGTGTTGAAGTAGCTGAATTTCCAAGAATGACGTATGATGAAGCCATGAAAAAATATGGAAACGACAAACCAGACATTCGTTTTGGAATGGAGTTTGGCGAATTAAATGAGGTTGCAAAACACAAAGAATTTGGCGTTTTTAACAATGCAGAATTGGTTGTTGGTATTGCAGTTCCTGGCGGGAATGCTTATACAAGAAAAGAAATTGATAAATTAATAGAATGGGTAAAACGCCCTCAAGTTGGTGCTTTAGGAATGGTTTATTCGCGATGCAATGAAGATGGCAGTTTTAAATCTTCTGTAGATAAATTTTACGATCAAGAAGATTTAGCAAAATGGGCTGAAGTAACCAGAGCTAAATCTGGTGATTTAATTTGTGTTTTATCTGGTAATGCAGATAAGGTAAGAGCTCAATTAAGCGCATTACGTATGGAATTGGCAACACGTTTAGGGTTGCGTGATCCTAAAGTATTCGCTCCTTTATGGGTAGTTGATTTTCCTTTGTTAGAATGGGATGAAGAAACTGAACGTTACCATGCAATGCACCATCCGTTTACTTCACCAAAACCAGAAGATATGGCGCTACTGGACACAGATCCTGGAAAAGTGAGAGCAAATGCTTACGATTTAGTCTTAAACGGAAACGAAATTGGTGGTGGCTCGATTAGAATTCACGATAAAGCGAAACAAGCTTTAATGTTAGGTCATTTAGGATTTACACCAGAACAAGCAAAAGAGCAATTTGGATTTTTAATGAATGCTTTTGAATACGGAGCACCTCCACACGGTGGAATTGCTTTT
Organism: Lutibacter sp.; assembly: GCF_040883305.1. Lineage (GTDB taxonomy): Bacteria > Bacteroidota > Bacteroidia > Flavobacteriales > Flavobacteriaceae > Lutibacter. The sequence goes on along the minus strand of NZ_JBFLKT010000014.1, from coordinate 3,489 downwards.
GGATTGGACAGATTGGTTGCTATTTTAGGTGGACAAGAAACGATTAGAGATTTTATTGCTTTTCCAAAAAATAATAGCGGTAGAGATATAATGATTGATGCACCATCCAAAATTGATGATGAACAATTAAAAGAATTAAACTTGAAGTTAGATTTGTAATCTAAAAAATAACAGTTTTAAATATAACCTCGATAAATTTTATCGAGGTTTTTTTATGCTGATTTTCAAAGTATTTGTACTTTTGTTTAAAATCATTCTAAATAACAAATTTAAAAGTGCAAAAAACTTCAGATATTTTTAACTACGATTTTGTTTGGGAACAATCTTCTCACAAAAAGATAAAAAGTAAAGTTAAAGAAGATTGTTGTAAAAAATATAAAAAAAAGGGTGAGAAAAAGTGTAAAAGTTGTCCTAAACGATAAACTTAAGCCCATATTATGTACTTTTGCCTTTCGTTTTTTGTTTTTATAAAATGTCTACTAGATCAAAAATTATATTTAGAAAATTTTTAAAATGGAGGTATCAAAATATCTCTAATAAGAAATTTATAAATATTGCAAGTGCCGTTGTTGGTTTATTGGCTGGTCTTGCCGCTGTAACTATTAAAAACCTAGTACATTTTATACAAGCTTTATTAGAAGGTCAGTTTATAAAGGAAATTCATCAGGCGTTTTATTTTATTTTTCCAATAGTAGGTTTACTACTCGTATTGTTGGTTAAAAGAAAATTAATAAAAGAAAAATTAGGTCACGGAATTCCCTCTACCTTATTTGCAATATCAAAACAAAAGGGAATGATGCCTCGGTATCAAATGTGGGCGTCATTAATTACAGCTCCTTTAACGGTAGGTTTTGGAGGTTCTGTAGGTTTGGAAGGACCAACTGTTTCAACATCAGCCGCATTAGGATCTAATTTTGCCCGTTTATTTCATTTAAATCAAACTACAAGAACTTTGTTAATGGGTGCAGCTGCAGCTGGCGCAATGGCTTCCATATTTAAGGCACCAATTGCGGCAATTGTATTTGCTGTTGAAATATTTAGTTTGGAGTTAACAATGGCTTCCTTAATACCATTATTACTTGCTTCAATTTCTGCAGTTTTAACATCTTATTTCTTTTTTGGAGATGATGTTTTATTACACTTTAATTTACAAGATAAATTTGCCTTTAATGATGTCTTATTTTATGTGCTTTTAGGTGTTATTTCAGCTTCCGTTTCTATATATTTTAGTAAAATCTATTTTAGAATTGATACTTTTTTTCGTGGCATAGCCAATACTTATAAACGCTTACTAATTGGTGGTGTTTTATTAGGAATCATTATATATTTTATACCACCTCTTTTTGGAGAAGGTTATGATACCATAAACAATGTTTTAAGAGGTACTATTGAGCCTGTTATTATTAGTAATATATTTCATACAGCTACTGATAATGTTTGGGTTGTAATTACGTTTCTTATAGGTTTAATTTTATTTAAAGTTGTAGCTACTTCTTTTACATTTGGCGCAGGAGGTGTTGGAGGTATTTTTGGACCAACGCTGTTTACAGGAAGTGTTACAGGCTATGTATTTGCTTTAATAATTAATACATCTAATATATTTAGTCACCAACTTTCATTAACCAATTTTGCAATGGTGGGTATGGCTGGTTTAATGGCAGGTATTTTACATGCGCCGTTAACGGCAATTTTCTTAATTGCTGAAATTACGGGTGGTTACGAGTTATTTGTTCCGCTTATGATTGTTGCTTCAATTTCATATATAATTACAAAAAAATACATTCCGCATAATATTTATCATAAGCAATTAGCAGAAAGAGGGCAACTTTTAACGCACGATAAGGATAAAAATGTGTTGATGTTATTAGATATTAACAAAGTAATTGAAACCAATTTTGTGCTATTAAATCCTGAAATGACATTGGGTGAAATTGTAAATAATGCCGTTGCAAAATCATCTAGAAATCATTTCCCTGTGGTTAATAAAGACAATGAGTTTCTAGGGATTCTTACGCTTAACGATATTAGAAGTATTATGTTTGATAAAGAATTGTATGAAAAAGTAAAGGTTGAAAGCTTAATGCACAGTGCTTTGGAAATTATTTATTTAGAAAAAGATACAACCGAAGAAATTTTAAATAAGTTTAAAAGAACTGGAGCGTGGAACTTAGTGGTTCTAAAAGAAGGTAAATATTATGGTTTTATTTCAAAATCAAGATTACTTACTGCTTACAGAAGAAAGTTAATTGAAGTTACAGCATAATTAAAAACATGAAGCAAATTTTAAGTATTTTATTAGTTCTAATTATTGGAATTTTAGTCTATGGCTATTATGTAAAAAATAGTGGAGATGCTAATGGAGAAATAATTATTGGAATTGGAGTTTTAGCAATTGCATTTGTGTTTATGCCATTATTTATCTACCACCGCTATAAAAATAAAAATATCAAAGATTTTACTTTTGATCAATACCGAAAAGATTTAGAAGAACATAATAAGAAAGAAGAAGATAAAACCTAATTCAAATTTCGTTTTTCAATAAAAAAACGAGTTAAAAGTTTACTGCATTCCTTTTCTAAAATACCACCAATAACCTTCGTTTTTGGGTGTAATGTTGTATTTAACTTTATAAATCCTCTTTTTTCTTCAGAAGCACCAAACACAATTTTTCCAATTTGAGTCCAATAACTTGCTCCTGCACACATTTGACAAGGTTCTAGTGTAACATACAAGGTGCATTCTTTTAAATATTTTCCGCCTAAATAATCTGCAGCAGCGGTAAACGCCTGCATTTCTGCGTGAGCAGTAACATCATTTAAGGTTTCAGTTAGATTATGAGCGCGTGCAATTATCTGATTATTCATTACAATTATTGCACCAACCGGAATTTCATTTTTATGAAAAGCAAGTTGCGCTTCTTGCAAAGCACGTTTCATAAAATAAGTATCGTCAAACGGGTTTATCATACTTCAAAAGTAGATTTTTTTATTTAATTTACAGTTGAAAATAGACATTTTAGGTTTTATAAGTCCAATAAATATGAAATGCCAATATTAAAAAAACTAGTATTTTTTAAAGCTGTTTCATCACCTATTTCAGAAGGGAAATTTAAATTATAACCCAATTCAAAATCAAAAGAATTGGTGCTATATTGAATTGGAAGATTAATTTGGGTATTTATAAGTCCAAATAAAGTGTTTTGTGATATGAAAGAGTCTTGGAGTGTTGAGTCTGAAAGTACATCAACAATTTGTGTACCTGTATAAATACTAAGTTGCGGTCTAATTTTTAAATGATGTTTTTTTGTTTTAAGTAATTTCAAATTTGCATAGGTTCTAGAAACTATTTGGTAAGCAGCATCACTTCCAAGATAGTATGAACTTGATAAAACAGTACCAAGAGTTCTACTTTTATTTTGAATGCCAAAACCAGCACTTATATTTCCGTTGTATAAACCATCAATATTATTGTCAGAATATAAATATCCTG
>NZ_JBFLKT010000173.1:0-10009 GCF_040883305.1 Lutibacter sp. | reverse complement strand
AATCAGATAGCTCTTCTGTTTTTTCAATTTCGTATTTTCCAAATGACGATAGAATTCTCTTTAGAATGGATGACAACGGAAATGAATTAAATCATATTTATATGAAAGATTCAACTGGAATAACTGATTTAACTCCTTTTGAAGGGTCTAATTCTAGTTTTTACGGCTGGGCAAAAGATAAAGAAAGTTTCTTTTTTGGATCGAATAAAAGAGATAAACGTTTTTTTGATGTTTATGAAATGGATATCTCAACTTTTGAACCAACATTACTTTTTGAAAATTTAGAAGGTTATAATTTTAATGGAATTTCAAACGATAAAAAATATTTAGCACTTAGTAAAACGGTAAATACAAGCGATAGCGATTTGTTTATTTACAACTTTGAAGACAACTCTTTTACAAAAATAAATGAAATACAAAGTTCAAATGCTGCTGCAGACTTTAGTGTGGACAGCAAACACTTATTCTATACTACAGATGTTGATTCTGAGTTTACGTACCTTATGAAATATGACATTGAAACTAAAACCCGAGAAAAAGTTTTGGAAAAACAGTGGGATATTACTTCAAGTTATTTTAGCGAAAATGGAAAATATCAAATAACTTCAATAAACGAAGATGCTAAAACAAAGGTTTTCATTAATGATACAGAAACAGGAAATGATATAGAGTTACCAACTTTTGACAATGGAAGTGTTATTGGCGTTGGGTTTTCTAGAGATGAAACCAAAATTCGCTTTTATGTTGGAGGCTCTAACTCACCTTACAATTTATATGTTTATGACATTGCAACTAAAAAAGCTCAAAAATTAACTGATGTTTTAAATAAAGAAATTGACCCAACACATATGGTTAATTCTGAAGTAATTCGTTTTAAATCGTTTGATGGCGTTGAGATTCCTGCAATTTATTACAAACCGCATCAAGCAAATAAAAACAATAAAGTTCCTGCTTTGGTTATGGTTCATGGAGGTCCAGGAGGACAATCGGGTCAGTATTACAATCCGCTAGTTCAATATTTAGTAAATCATGGGTATGCAATTTTAGCTGTAAATAACAGAGGAAGCAGTGGTTACGGAAAAACATTTTTTCAAATGGATGACTTAAATCATGGTGATAAAGATTTAAAAGATTGTATTGAAGGAAAAAATTGGTTAGCTGAACAAGAAATTATAGATGGAGAATCTATTGGAATTATGGGAGGTTCTTACGGTGGTTATATGACAATGGCTGCATTAACCTTTACTCCTGAAGAGTTTGACGTTGGAGTTAATTTATTTGGAGTAACAAATTGGCTTAGAACTTTAAAAAGCATTCCACCTTATTGGGAATCCTTTAGAGAAGCATTGTACAAAGAATTGGGAGATCCATATTCGGCTGATTCCGTTAGATTGCGTAAAATTTCGCCATTATTTCATGCTGAAAGTATTACCAAGCCTTTAATTGTATTACAAGGAACTATGGATCCTAGAGTTTTAAAAGTAGAATCTGATGAAATTGTGGCTGCAGCAAAGAAAAACGATGTTCCTGTTGAATATGTGTTGTTTGAAGATGAAGGTCACGGTTTTGTAAAGAAAGAAAACCAGATTACAGCTTATGGAAATATTCTTAAGTTTTTAGATACTTATTTAAAGAAATCTGAAATTCCAGTAAAACAATAAAAATAAAAAAAGCTGTTTTAAAAGTTAACTTTTAAAACAGCTTTTTTCTAACTATTTACTTAACCAATCCAATTTTTAAAATCCCTTACACGTTCACGGCTAACAATTATTTCAGATTCGCTATAAGATTGTAGAATTAATTTTAAACGGCTATTTGTGTAAGAAATGATATCCTTAATAGCATTTATATTAACCACATATTTTCTACTTACTCTAAAAAAGGTTTCTGGTTTCAATTTCTCTTCTAAATTATCCAAAGTATCGTCAATCAAATAACTTCTATTATCTATCGTATGAATATTTGTCGCTTTATTTTCACTGTAAAAACACTCAATAGAAGCTGTTGAAATCATTTTTATATGCTGTCCAATTTTTACAGTAAAACGTTTTTTATAATTATTAGTATTCCCTGAATTATTGGAAATAATATTTTTTAGTTGATTTAAATCAAAAGTTACATTTTCTTTTGTATTGTATAAACTTTTAAATTTTTGTACTGCATTTTCCAACTCATCGGAATCAATTGGCTTTAACAAATAATCTACACTATTTAATTTAAACGCTTTTAAAGCATATTCATCGTAAGCTGTTGTAAAAATAATGGCGCTTTCTATTTCGATTTCATCAAAAATTTCAAAAGACAAACCATCTGATAATTGAATATCTAAAAAAATTAAATCTGGATGCTCATTACTCAAAAACCAGTTTACTGCTTCTTCTACTGAATGCAACATTGTTAATGGTTCAATACTAAGTTCGTTTAACATACGGCTCAATCTTCGAGCTGCTGGTTTTTCATCTTCAATAATAATTACTTTCATATTTTTTTTGAATTGTTGAATTAGGTATAATTTTTAGTTTTAGGTGTTGGTTTAAATCTTAGATTTAGTATATGTTTTAAAACTTTTTAACTTTAGACTTTTTAACTAAAAACCTACTCCCAATATTGCTTTTTATCCTTATCCATTAATTCTTTAATTTTTTTATCTTCCCAAGATTTACCTAAAATAAAGTCCATTCCAAACACACCAAATGCGTGAAAAGCAAGTCCAATTCCCCAGAAAAACATTGTTCCATATGAACTCCAGTCTAATAGAATTCCTACCCCTTCTCCAGATATAATTCTTGCTAAAATTAAAAATGCATTTACACCTAAATAAACAAATAAGTGAACGTAAAAGCCCTTTATTGCCTTCACTTTTTTTTGTGCTCTAATATATTTTTGATTTTCTAAATTATTATTTTCCATTTTTTTTAAAATTTATTATTTAGATCTTTATCCATTAACTCTTTTATTTTTCTTTCTTCCCAATCGTCTCCAAAAAGTATATTTTTTCCAAAGACTCCATAAGCGTGAAAAATCATACCAATTCCCCACCCTAACACTGGCCACCAAAACCAATGATAACCTGGCGATGTCATTAAATTTACAAATATTAAGAAAGGAATTACCAAGCAATAAGATAATAAGTTCCAGTAAAACCCTTTTATTTCGTCAACTTTCTTTTTAGCTCTAATATATTTTTGTTCTTCTGTTAAATTTGTTTTCATAATATATCTTTTAATTTTTTTTGTATTTATTTCATTATTGTTAGCAACTTAAAATTAATTAGTAAAAACCTGCCATTTTAAAAATGGAATAACTATCCTTCTTTTGGTTTCGACTTCGCTCAACCATCATTCCTTTTTCACTTTTCCTTTTTATCTATTCCCAATATTGTTTTTTATCACTTTCCATAAATTCTTTAATTTTTCTTTCCTCCCAATTTCTACCTAAAATTCTGTTGTAACTAAAGGCTTTAAATCCTTGAAAAATCATTCCAATTCCCCAGCCTAGCATTGGAAACCAAAACCAATGAAATTGTGGAACATATTTTAAATTGATGTAAATTAATATAGGAATAACTATAAAATATGCTATTAATGAACTATAAAATCCTTTTATTTCCTCAACTTGCTCAACTGCTCTAAGGTATCTTGTGCTTTCTATATTTTCTGATGTTCTCATAATTTTAGTTTTTTGAGTTAGTAATGGTAATTTTACTGTAAATGTTTCGCCTGTTTTTTCGACAGACACTTTTTTTAAGGTAATTAAATTGTATCGATCAATAATGTTTTTTAGTCCTACTTTTGTTCCTTTTTCTAATACTGCTTTCGGACTATAATTATTTGTGATTACTAAATAACCGTTTTCTTCAACTATTTTAACCGTTAATGGATTATCTTCAGAAACCACATTGTGTTTTATTGTGTTTTCTAATAAAAGTTGAAGTGATAATGGAATAATTTTTAATTCTGAATTACTTGCTTTTTCAGGAATTTCAAATATTACAGCATCTTCAAAACGCATTTTCAACAATTCCATATAGGTTTTTGCAAATAGTAATTCTTCATCTAAATCTATTAAATCTTTATTTTTTTGCTCTAAAACATACCTATAAACTTTAGATAATTTAGTAGTAAATTTTTCTGCTAACTTTGGATTCTCCCCAATTAATGAGGTTAACACATTTAAACTATTAAATAAAAAATGTGGATCTATTTGGCTTTTTAAAGACTCATATTTAGCAGTTTCTGTTTTTGCAACTATCTGTTGCTCAGTTACTTTTTTTTCAGTTAATGCTTTGTAAAAAAATATTGCATGAAAAATAAGACTCACAAACAAGGTAACAACCAACCCAAAAACATAGTAACTTTTTGCGTTTGGATCGTTTAAAAAACTCTCCAAAGGTTTACCTAAAATTACAACTAAAGTAACAAACCTTAGCAAGGTTAAACCCAACATTGTTAAAATTACAGAACCTACTGCTCCAATAATTAATCGTCTTTTTGAAGACTCCTGCCAAGAAAATTTAGTTTCAACATATTTATAGAAAAAACCATTTATTGAAGACAATACAAAAGCGTACATAAAGTGTATTCCAAAGACTTTAAAAAGTTCATTTATTGGCGAATTAAAATCACCTTTAAAAACAAGTCGTTCAATTATAAATAATACGACTGCAATAATTAATGAAATTTTTAAAAGATATTTAATGTTCGTCTTCATCGTAAAGTAAGTTTCTTTTTAATACTTGCAATTTAAAATTTAATTTCTAAAGTTACATCTTTGTTAGTTACTTCAAACTTTGAACTATCAAATTGTGGTGGACCAAAATTCATTGGATTATTAGAAGTTCCATAATTTTCTAAAGGCATTCCATTTTCTTGAAAATCCATACGGCTATTTTCATTTTCATCGTGATAGCAAATAATGGCATATGCTCCTATTGGTACATTTTCAAAAACCACAGTACTTAAACCATTTTTAATTATTGCTGATTGCGCTCTTAAAGGTTGTTGTCTAAAATTCTCTTTATTAAAAAGTGCGAAATTTACAGTTCCACTATCGTTTAAAGCGTTAACAAGAGAAACGGTAATGTTATTTTCTTTGTTTAAATTATAATTTTCAGACCCTTGCGAAAAAATTAATGCCGAAAAAAATAAAGCGACTATTAAAATTAAATGTTGCATAATACGTTATTTTTAAGTTAATATTAATTGTTTTGACATTTCAAAAGTGTGACTTTTCATACAATTTGAAAATTTAAACTTACCGAATTGTATTATTTTAATGATGAACTGTTAGATTTAAAAACCAAATCTCATGTAGCAGTAAGATTTAGACAATTGGCAATTGGCAAAAAACAAATTTCAACTTTCAACCTTTTTAACTTTCACCCCCTTTAACCTTTAAAACTTTGAACTTTTTTAATGCTTCAAGCCCTAAAACCTAACATTCGTCATATTTTAAATTAAAAATCTTTGTAACTTTATAAAACTTTTACAAAAAACGTTAGTATTATGAAAATATATGATGATAAACACATTAAAAATGTTGCTTTTGTAGGCGCAAATAAAAGTGGTAAAACTACATTAGCAGAAACAATGCTTTTTGAAGCTGGCTTAGTCAACCGCCGTGGTAGCGTAGAAAACAAAAATACTGTTTCCGATTACCACGAAATTGAACAAGAAAGAGAAACTTCCATATTTGCCACACCGCTTCACACAGAATGGCGCAATTACAAAATAAACATTATAGACACTCCTGGATTAGACGATTTTATTGGTGAAATCGCTTCAACAATGCGTGTTGCAGATTCCGTAGTTACCGTAGTTAATGCTCAACAAGGTGTTGAAGTAGGTACAGAAATTATTTGGAATTATGTAGATCGATTTTCACTTCCTACCTTGTTTGTTATCAATCAAATTGATAGTCCAAATGCAGATTTTGATGAAAGTTTTAAAAGTATTGTTGATCTAATTGGAAACAATGCTGTAAAAATACAATACCCTTTAGTAGTTGATGGAGCACAATGTATAATTGACGTGCTTAAAATGAAAATGTACAAATTTGGACCTGAAGGTGGAAAACCAGAGAAATTTGAAATTCCTGAAGACCAAAAAGATATTGCAAATGAATTGCACAACGAATTAGTTGAAAAAGCCGCTGAAAATGACGAAGCTTTAATGGAACTTTATTTTGATAAAGGTACATTAAATGAAGATGAAATGAGAGAAGGAATTAAAAAAGGAATGTTAAATCACGAGTTATTCCCTGTGTTCTGTGTTTCTGCATTAAACGACATGGGAACTGGAAGATTAATGGGCTTTATTGATAATGTTGCTCCATCTGCCGCAGATTTGAAACCAGAACAAAGTGTTGAAGGTAAAACGATTGAATGTAAACCTGATGCACCAACATCATTGTTTATTTTTAAAACTTTATACGAACCAAATTTAGGTCAAATTAGCTTCTTTAAAGTAAAATCTGGAGAAATAAAACAAAACGATAAATTAGAAAACTCAAGAAACGAAGAAATTGAAACACTTAATCAATTGTACATCATGGATGGGAAAAACCGTGAGCCTGTAGAAAAATTAAGTGCTGGAGATATTGGAGCAACCTTAAAACTTAAATATACAGAAACTAATGATACGTTAAGAGTTAAAGGCTCTGATATTACAATAAAACCTATTAAATTTCCTGAACCAAGAATTACAAAAGCTGTAAGTGCTATTGATAAAAACGATGAAGAAAAGTTGAATGATGCGTTAAAAAAAATTCATAGTCAAGATCCAACCGTTACAATTCGATATTCAAAAGAACAAAAACAACAAATTTTATCTTGTCAAGGTGAATTGCATTTAGCAACAATTGATTGGACTTTACAAAAAGTTTATGGAATAAAAGCTTCATTTGACCAACCAAAAATAACTTATCGAGAAACAATTCAACGTTCTGCAACCACAAGTTACAAACACAAAAAACAATCTGGTGGTTCGGGTCAGTTTGGTGAAGTGCATTTAAAAATAGAACCTTGGTTTGAAGGTATGCCAGAACCTGAAGGTTTTAACATTAGAGGGAAAGAAGAGGTAGCTTTAGATTGGGGCGGTAAATTAGTTTTTTATAACTGTATAGTTGGTGGTGTTATAGACACACGCTATTTACCATCTGTTTTAAAAGGCTGTTTAGAAGTTATGGAAGAAGGCCCATTAACCGGATCATATGCCAGAGATATTAGAGTAATGGTATTTGATGGTAAAATGCACCCTGTAGATTCTAATGATATTTCCTTTAAAATTGCTGCTGCGCATGCATTTAAAGCTGCCTTTTTAAATGCAAAACCTAAACTTTTAGAGCCTATTCAAGAGTTAACTGTTAAAGTTCCTGAAGAACTTATGGGTAATGTTATGACAGATTTACAATCTAGAAGAGCTATCATTTTAGGGATGGATAGTGAAGGGAAATACCAATCTATTAAAGCAAAAACTCCTTTAGCAGAAATGTATAGATATTCAACAACTTTACGCTCTATTACACAAGGTAGAGGTAGTTTTAGTACCAAATTTTCTAATTTTGAATTAGTTCCAAATAATGTTCAAGAAACATTGATAAAAACTGATGCTTAAATAAGAGAACATATTAATATAGTAAAAAAAGACTCGTTATTTTTTAATAACGAGTCTTTACATTAGTAGTAATTCGATTAATACTTATTCAATTCAATCAATTCTAATTATACAATTTATTTAGTTGGTTTAATTCCTAAAACTTAGTACATAAATATTAATCATTGCTAATTTAGTATTTTTTTTAGACAAAACAATACAAACTTATTAACAATTAGCATTTTAAATACATTATATTCACTTTTTAATGATATTTGTTGCATAAAGTTTAATATAAAACAGCGTATTATTTTCTAATTAAGTTCGTTCAAAATTTTTTATCTTTGCAATTCAAAAAATTACACAGTGGTGGGTTACATAATTTTAACTTTAAAAGTTACAATTTAAGTGACGAATAAAAAAACAACAATATATTCTCCAAATAGATGAAATTATTATTTATTACGCTAGCTTTATTAGGATTAGGAGTTGCTGGAATTGCAATTAAATTATGGGCAAAAAAAGATGGTAAATTTGCAGGAACTTGCGCTAGTCAGAATCCCCACCTAAATAAAAATGGAGAACCTTGTGGTTATTGTGGTAAAGCAGCTGACGAATGTAAAAACAGATAACACATGCTCGAATATCTCTTTATTGCTTTTATAGTAATTTTTTGTATTCAATGTGTTTTCTACCTCGTTATTTTTGGAAATTTTGCTCTTTCAAAAACAATAATTCAAAATAAAAATTTTAAGCAAGCTGTATCAGTTATTATTTGTGCAAAAAATGAAGCTGAAAATCTTAAAAAAAATATTCCATATTTTCTAGAACAAGAGTATATTAATTTTGAAATTGTTCTTATTAATGATGCTTCTAGAGACGCTTCTTTAGAAATAATGGAACAATTTAAAAGTAATCATCCGTCAAAAATTAAAATTGTTGATGTCGCTCCAAACGAACAATTTTGGGGAAGTAAAAAGTATGCCTTAACCCTTGGAATTAAAGCCGCTTCTAACGAATATTTATTATTCTCTGATGCCGATTGTAAGCCTGTTTCAAAAAATTGGATTCAAGAAATGGTTAATAATTTTTCCAATAATAAACAGTTGGTTTTAGGTTATGGTTCCTATACAAAAATTAAAAATTCATTTTTAAATAAACTCATCCGTTTTGAAACACTAATAACCGCTGTGCAATACTTTTCATATGCAAAAATTGGCATTCCTTATATGGGTGTTGGACGCAATTTAGGGTACACAAAATCAACCTTTTTTAATGCAAATGGCTTTGTTAATCATATGCACAGAATTAAATCTGGAGACGATGATTTATTTATAAACCAAGTTGCAACTAAAAATAATACTACCTATTGTATTTCAAAAGATAGTTTTACAGAATCTTCACCTAAAACCTCTTTTAAAAACTGGCTTCAACAAAAAAGAAGACATATTTCAACAGCATTGTACTACAAAACTATTCATAAATATTTATTAGGTTTATTTTTTAGTTCACAATTACTCTTTTGGCTATTAAGTATTATATTATTATGTTTTCAATTTAACTTAGTTTACATTTTATTAATAATAGTTTTAAGACAAATATTCTTTTTTCTTTCCATAGGTTTTTCTGCAAAAAAATTAAATGAAACAGATTTAATTCTATTTTTACCTTTTTATGAAATATTTTTAATTATCATTCAAATGCTTATCTTTATAAAAAATCTTATTTCAAAACCCACACATTGGTAAATAAAAATATTGATATTACTGAATTAATTGAAAAAGCTCGTAAAAAAGATCAAAAAGCTTTTAATACATTACTAAACACTTATTGGAGTGATGTTTTTAGATTTCAACTCTCTAAAACAGAAAATGAAGATGAAGCTGAAGATATTACTATTAAAACGTTCTCAAAAGCTTTTGATAAAATTCATCTTTATAACGAACGCTATAACTTTAAAACTTGGTTAATTTCGATTTCTAAAAACATTTTTTTAGACCATTTACGCAAACAAAGAACCACTACTATTTCAATAAACAAGAAAGAATCTGAAGCTTATAAAATTTTTGATGAAACTCCTTCTGCTGAAGATCAATTGATTAATGAGCAAAATTTAGCTCAACTATTAAACTACTTAAAACAGCTAAAACCACATTATCAAGAAATAATAAATCTTCGTTATTTTAGAGAGATGAGTTATAGAGAAATGGCAGATAAATTAAACGAGCCAATGAGCAACATAAAAGTTAAACTCCTAAGAGCCAAAAAATTATTAGCTGAAATTATTGAAAAGTCATCGAAAAATGATTTCAAAAATAAATAATTGGCTAAAAAGATTAGGTCCAGGATTGCTGTTTGCCGGTGCAGCAATTGGAGTTTCACATTTAGTGCAATCTACCAGAGCTGGAGCCGAGTTT
>NZ_JBFLKT010000172.1:0-5232 GCF_040883305.1 Lutibacter sp. | reverse complement strand
TTTTTTAAGTACTTCAACTTTTCAAAAATTTCTAAGTAATTTTGTTGAATTTCAATAAAATCTGCATTTTCAATAGTCAGTAATAACTGACCTTTTTTTACTTTATCACCTATCAAAAGAGGCGAATTTTTAACAAAACCAGCCATAATAGCACTCACTTTTACTTTGCTTGCTGGGGGAACATCAATAAATCCATTAGTTACAATTCCTTTCGTAAAATTTTGCAATTCAATTGTTCCTAATTCCATATTGGAGTCTGTAAATTGTGCCTTAGAAATAGTAGTATAGCTGCTTATTTTATCAACTGAATTATCCGTAGCTATTTCTTCTTTTTTTGATGTTGTGCATGAACTCAAAATAAGCACGCTAACAACAAGTAATTTAGAATTTATATGTAATTTTTTCATTTTCTAAAGGTTTAAATAATTAATTTCTAAAACAATTTGATTGTATAAATTTAAATTGGATAAATAATCTATTGTTATTTGATTTGAAGTTTCAATGCTTTGGATGTATTGAAAAAAATCTATCTCTCCATTTTTATAACTTGAAGTTGCGGTTTTTAAAATTTCATCTGCAACTTTATTGCCACTTTCATTAAAATAAGCTAATTGAGATTCACTTTTTTTAAGTTCATCAAGTAACATTTTATATTTAGAATGTAACTTAAATTTCAAGTCCGAAGCTTGCTCATCCATAATATCCTGTTCTATTTTTGAACTAGCAATCTTAGCAGATTTTCCAAAGAAAAATAATGGAATTGCTACACCAGCCTGAAAACTATTTACTGAAGTATTTGCTTTTACATCTTTACTATTAAAATAATTAAATTGCAAATCTGGCAATAACTCTTGAGTAACAATTCCTCTTTTTGCTTTAAATAACTTTGTGTTTTGCAAGTTATATTCTGTTAATAAATGTTGCTCTAAATCAGGTTTAAGTATTTTAATTTTTGTTAATTGAGTTTCAGATATTTTAAAAGTTACTTCATTTTGAAGTAATCCGTTTAACAACGTATATGCAATTGAAATATCATTATTCACCTGGCTTAATTGCGTTGCATATTGTTTGTATTTAGAATGTGCTGTAATCATTTCTAAATAATTGGATTCACCCAATTCAAATTTTCTTTTTGCTGCATAAGAAAAATTATAATACAAACTATCCATTTGTTGTAAATGGTATAATTTTCTATTTAAATAAACTATTGAATAATACGATTTTGAAACTTCTTTAATCAATTTATCCTTAGCTATTTCGTATGTTAATTCGGCTATACTTGCTGTGATTTTTTGTGCTTTCTTTCTTGCAAAATATATTGTTGGAAACTCAATAGTTTGATCAATTCCGAAGGTTTCAAAAGGTTTACCATCAACTCCTAAATTGGTTTCATCATTTGTATAATACAATTTAGTTTTTTCAATTTCAAATGCAGTCCCAATAAGTTTGTTTCTTTCATCAGCTTCTAAATCCTTAATAGCTAACTCCTTATTATTTTGAACAGCCATTGAAATTAATTCTTCTAATGAAATTGTTTTTTCTTGCGAAAACCCATAAAACGGTACCAACAAAAACATTATAATCACTACTTTTGATGTAATCTTACTTTTTTTCATTTTAAATTTTTTAGTATCAAAAATTGAATATAATACAGGTAAAACAACCATTGTTAAAACAGTAGCCGTTATTAAACCTCCAATTACTACTGTTGCCAATGGTCGCTGAACTTCAGCACCTGCGTTGGTTGAAACAGCCATTGGTAAAAATCCTAAAGCTGCTGCTGCAGCGGTTAAAATTACTGGCCGTAAGCGTTCTTTTGTTCCTTTTAAAATCCGCTCATTAACATCATCAAAACCTTGTGCTTTTAACGATTTTAAATGTTCAATAAGTACAATACCATTAAGCACTGCTATACCAAATAAAGCTATAAATCCAACACCTGCAGAAATACTAAAAGGCAAACCTCGCATCCATAAGAATAAAACTCCACCAACTGCAGACAAAGGAATTGCTGAAAATATCATTAATGCTTCTTTTATGGAATTAAATGCAAAATGAAGCATAATAAATATTAAAAATAATGCGATTGGAACTGCAATTTTTAAACGCTCTTTTGCACTATTTAAATTCTCGAATTGTCCGCCATAAGAAATCGTATAACCTACAGGTAATTTAACTTGTGTTTCAATAATATCTCGAACATCTTGAACTACGGATTCCATATCACGATTACGAACATTAATTCCAATTACAATCCGTCTTTTAGTATCATCTCTTGAAATTTTAGCAGGACCTTTGGTATATTCAATAATAGCAACTTCATGCAATGGAATCTTAGTCCCTAAAGGTGTATCTACATATAAATTTTTAAGGTTTTCAATATTTTTACGATATTCAGGATGTAAACGTACTACCAAATCAAATCTACGTTCGCCTTCAAAAACGCTACCAACCGTATTACCTGCAAATCCCATAGAAATAATTTCATTTAAAGATTGAATATTTAATCCGTACCGAGCCACTTTTTTTCTGTTATAAGTAACCGTCATTTGCGGTAATCCATCAATTTTTTCAACAATAATATCTGAAGCACCTTCTACATTTGCAATTTTACTCTTAATTTCATCCGCCTTATCTGCTAAAACTTCTAAATCTTCACCAAATATTTTTACCGCTACATCTGCCCTAACACCAGTAATTAATTCGTTAAAACGCATTTCTATAGGTTGGGTAAACTCAAAATCGATACCAGGAATTATAGCTAATTTTTCTTTAAATTTATCCGCTAATTCATCTTTTGAATCGGCTGAGACCCACTCACCTTTTGGTTTAAGCTTTATAATAACATCACTTTCTTCCATAGACATTGGATCTGTTGGAACTTCAGCTGCACCAATACGAGAAACTACTTGAGAAACTTCAGGAAAATTATCTAATAGTATTTGTTCAATTTGTGTTGTAATTTCTGCAGTTTTAGTTAATGTAGTTCCAGTTTTTAGTACTGGTTGAATTACAAAATCTCCTTCATCTAATGTTGGAATAAATTCTCCACCCATTCGACTAAAAAGAATGCCTGTTACAATTAATAAAGCAGCAGAAAGTGAAATCACTATTTTTTTATGAAGTAAAGACCATTTAATAACCGGCTCGTACATTTTATAAAAAAATGTCATTAATCTTTTAGAAATATTTTTTTCAGTAACTTTTTCTGGCTTTAAAAATATCGATGAAATTACGGGCACATAGGTAAAGCATAAAAACATGGCGCCAATTAATGCGAAACTGAAAGCCATTGCCATTGGTTTAAACATTTTACCTTCAACTCCACTTAATGACAAAATTGGGATAAATACAATTAAAATAATAAGTTGTCCAAATATTGCAGAAGTCATCATTTTTGAACTACTACTGTAAGTGATTTTATCAATATTTTCTTGTCGTTCATTTTCTGAAAGCAGCATTAATTCTTTTCTGCTACTGGTAATTTTAAAGGCTATAAATTCAACAATTATTACTGCTCCGTCTATAATAATCCCAAAATCAATGGCTCCTAAACTCATTAAATTGGCATCTACTCCAAAAATGTACATTAGGGATAACGTGAAAAGCAACGATAATGGAATCACCGAAGCAACAACAAGCCCGGAACGCATACTTCCCAACAATAAAATAACCACAAAAATTACAATAATTATCCCAATAATTAAGTTTTCTGCAATTGTAAAGGTTGTTTTACCAATTAATTCACTTCGCTCTAAAAATCCGTTAATAAATACACCTTCTGGCAATGATTTTTGAATTTCAGCAACACGTTCTTTAACCGCTTCAATAACTTTGTTAGAGTCACCATCTTTAAGCATCATTACCTGTCCGAGTACTTTTTCTCCTTCTCCATTTCCAGTAATAGCACCAAAACGGTTGGCAAAACCAAAATTAACTTCAGCAATATTTTTGATTAAAATTGGAACACCTTCTACATTTTTTACTACAACATTTTCAATATCGCTTAAAGACTCTATCATTCCTTCTCCACGAACAAAATAACTTTCATTCGCTCTTTCAATATAACCACCACCAGCAACGCTATTATTTTTTTCTAGAGCATCCAGCACTTGCGAATGCGTTATGTTCATAGATTTTAATTTTTCAGGAAATAATGCAACTTCGTATTGCTTTAAAAATCCACCCCAAGTATTTACTTCCACCACACCAGGAATTCCTGATAATTGACGTTTAACAACCCAATCTTGTAAGGTTCGCAATTCCATTGGCGAATAGCGATCTCTAAATCCCGGTTTTGTGTCTAGTGTATATTGATAAATTTCACCCAAACCAGTGGTAATTGGTCCCATTTCTGGAGTTCCAAAACCTTCAGGAATTTTTTCTGAAGCCGATTTAATTTTTTCAGCAATTAATTGTCTTGGTAAATAGGTTCCCATTGCATCTTCAAAGACGATGGTTACAACCGATAACCCAAATTTAGAAATGGATCTAATTTCTACAACTCCTGGCAAATTTGCCATTTCTAATTCAACCGGATAGGTTATAAATTGTTCTACATCTTGCGTAGATAAATTTTTTGAAGTTGTAATAACCTGAACCTGATTGTTTGTAATATCAGGTACTGCACCAATTGGAATTTGGGTTAATGAGAATATTCCAAAACCCGCAATTGCGGCAGTTATTAAAAGTATAATAAGTTTATTATCAATACTTAGTTTAATAATTTTTTGTAACATAATTTAATTAATTAGTAATGTAGAATATTGAAAACCATAAGACTGATTCTCAAATTTATTAATAATAAAATTTAACTATGTAACTTTTGTGGTGGCTGAAAGAAATTATTGATAAATAAATTTGTAGTTGGTTCTTTGTACGTAAAATTATTAGTATCTAACTTAATTTCATTAAAATTTATTGAATCATTATACACATATATAATAAAAGCCATTTGTAAATGAGATTCAACATGCTGATGCTTAAAAGGAAGTTCTTTATGCTCATTATGCTCTAGTTCATGATTATCAACCTCACTTCCGTAATGCATTGCAATGAATTCAGCAAAACTATCTCCACTATTTAAATGACAAGAAATATGATCAACAAGTTCAGGAAACTTATTGAGATCTTCTATTTCAAGTCCAAAATTTTGAAATAAAATAGTTATAGATACTATGATTGCTAAAATTTTACTCATCTTCTAGAATACATAAAATTAAAAATAATATA
>NZ_JBFLKT010000171.1:0-5223 GCF_040883305.1 Lutibacter sp. | reverse complement strand
TAATTGCATATTTAAAAATTGACACTTATGATAAAAAATATTTTCAAAAATATGGTGTATTTTTGGATACTGAGTTTAGGTGGTTTTTAAACTCCAGTGATTATAATAATAACTTTAATTCATTTTCTCAATTAAAGGGAAAGTTTGGTTTAGCCTACACATTTTTTGACAAATTAACAACTCATTTTAACTCAGAAGCCGGTATTACCATAGGTGAAAATAATAATAGAGCATTAGATTATAATGTTGGAGGTTATGGAGAAAATTTTATCAACTCATTTATACCATTTTTTGGATATGATTTAGCAGAGTTATCTGCAAATGCTTTTTTAAAATCTGGTTTAACGTTAAGGTTTGAGTTTTTGCCTAAAAACTATTTTTCTGCAACAGCTAATTATACAAGAGTAGAGCCTGATTTATTTAATGAAGGGAAGATTTTTGAAAACACAAAATCTGGTTATATGGTGGGGTATGGAATAGATACTTTTTTAGGACCTATAGAAATAAATTATTCCTGGTCTCCAGATCATTCTGAAAAGTATTGGCATTTTAATGTTGGGTATTGGTTTTAAAAAAAAGCCCTGCAATTAAGCAGGACTTTTATAAGATATTGTATGCATTATTCAATTAATTCACCTTTATTATTGGTGAATTCAAAATTTAAATATTGATAGGCATCTCTTGGTAAAATTTTAATCCACTTTTTGTATTTTGCAAACCATCTGTGTTGTATAGATGGAATTCCTTTTTTTAAATAGGCGGCAATAAAAGGATGTACATTTAGTACAAGCTTTTTATGATCTTTTAATGTAATTAATTTTTCTAATTCGGCCTCAATTTTGTCTATTATAACAATTGGTGCTTCAACCTCTCCTAAACCACTCGGATTAGGTTCTTGAGTTTTAATTACTAATTCAGGTCGTACTCTTTGTCTTGTAATTTGAACTAAACCAAATTTACTTGGAGGTAATATTTTGTGTTTTGTTCTATCAAATGCCATTTCATTTCTTAAATGATCATAGAGTTTTTGTCTATGTTCAGCTGTGTGCATATCAATAAAATCTACAACAATAATTCCTCCCATATCACGTAATTGTAATTGTCTGGCAATTTCAGATGCAGCAATTAAGTTCACCTCTAATGCAGTATCTGCTTGAGACATTGCTTTATTAGATCTGTTACCACTATTTACATCAATTACATGAAGTGCTTCGGTGTGTTCAATTACTAAATAAGCTCCTTTACTCATTGAAACTGTACGCCCAAAAGATGTTTTAATCTGACGTTCGATTCCAAATTTTTCAAAAATTGGAAGTTTCGAATTGTATAAGGATACAATAGACTCTTTTTCTGGTGCAATTTCTTGCAGATATTCTTTAGTTTCTAAATACATTGTTTCATCATTTGTTACAATACTTGTAAAAGAATCATTAAAAATATCTCTTAAAATTGAAGAGGCTCTATTTAACTCACTTAATACTTTTATAGGTGTTTGTGGTGCTCTAGTATTTCTAATTTTTTTACACATTACCACCCATCTTTCTAAAGAATTTTGTAAATCTTTATCTAAATCTGCTACTTTTTTATCTTCGGCAACAGTTCTAATAATAACTCCAAATCCTTTAGGTTTAATGCTTTTAATTAGTCTTTTTAATCGTTCTTTTTCTTCGGGATCCATTATCTTTTGTGATACGGAAACTCTATCTGAAAAAGGAACTAAAACCAAATATCTACCTGCTATTGAAATTTCAGAACTCATTCTGGGTCCTTTTGTAGATATAGGTTCTTTAACTATTTGGACTAATAAGTTTTGACCTGTTTTTAATACATCAGCTATAGAGCCATTTTTATCAATGTCTTTTTCTAGCTGAAAGTTTTTTAAAGTGTAATCTTTAATTTTACCTGTGTTGATACCTTTTATAAATTTATTTAATGATTTTAACTGCGCACCTAAATCGTGATAATGTAAAAAACCGTCTTTTTCGTAGCCTACGTTAACAAACGAGGCGTTTAAACCAGACAATACTTTACCAATTTTTGCTAAAAAAACATCTCCAACAGAAAATTTATTTTCGTTAGATTCATTATTTAATGCAGTTAATCTACCATCTTTTAATAAGGCAAAATCAATATCAGAGGAATTTGATCGTATAATTAATTCTGTTTTCACTCTGAATTGTTTTTATGTTCAAATTGAAAATTTGAACGATTTATAATTAAGTTTTACAGGAATTTTTACCCAACAATAGTTACTATTTAGCAACTATCTATTTCAATGAACTTTATTTAAAGTCAAAGAAAAAGTAAGCTAAGCTTACTTTTTCTTTTTATGTCTATTAGCTCTAGCTCTTTTTTTACGTTTATGAGTAGAGATTTTAGCTCTTTTTCTTTTTTTACCACTTGGCATAATAGAATGTTATTTAGTATTAATAAATCTTTTTAATTAGCTAACCTTAACCTTGCTTTTTACGCCTTCTACAAATACTTTTGCAGGTTTAAAAGCTGGAATGTTGTGTGCTGGTATTTTAATTGTAGTATTTTTAGAAATGTTTCTTCCAGTTTTTTCAGCTCTTGTTTTAATAATAAAACTACCAAATCCTCTTAAGTAAACATTATCTCCTTTTTCTAATGAAGTTTTTACCTCGTCCATAAACGCTTCTACAGTTGCTAAAACATCTGTTTTTTCTATTCCAGATTTATCTGAAATATTTGATACGATTTCTGCTTTCGTCATTTTTAAATATATTTATATATGTTATTATAAAATTAAGACGGCAAATATAGGATATAATAATCAAAATCAAAAAGTTAATTCATTAAAATTTAATCAATTAAAACTTGTAATATTGCATTTCTTAAATA
This sequence comes from Lutibacter sp., assembly GCF_040883305.1. Classification (GTDB taxonomy): domain Bacteria; phylum Bacteroidota; class Bacteroidia; order Flavobacteriales; family Flavobacteriaceae; genus Lutibacter. Next base: position 2,361 of record NZ_JBFLKT010000171.1, on the reverse strand, counting down.
AAGTGATGAAATTTTCTAACCAATTAACAGTCTGGTATTTACAGAATAAAAGAGATTTGCCCTGGCGAGCAACTAAAAATCCATATTTTATTTGGTTGTCTGAAATTATTTTACAACAGACTAGAGTTGACCAAGGAATGGCTTATTATTTTAAGTTTGTGGAGCAATTTCCTACTATTTTTGATTTAGCTGCTGCTTCAGAAGAAACAGTTTTAAAATTGTGGCAAGGTTTGGGCTATTATTCCAGAGCTAGAAACTTGCATTTTTCAGCAAAATATGTGGTTAATGAGCTACAAGGAGAATTTCCTTCAACATATAATGAATTATTAAAATTAAAAGGTGTTGGAGATTATACTGCTTCGGCAATTGCATCTATTTGTTTTAACGAACCTACCGCTGTTGTTGATGGTAATGTATATAGAGTTTTGTCGCGTTATTTCGGAATTGATACCCCTATTAATTCGTCAAATGGTATTAAAGAGTTTAAACTGTTAGCACAAGAACTTATTAATGCTGAAATTCCAGGAACACATAATCAGGCAGTTATGGAATTTGGAGCAACAGTATGTAAGCCACAAAATCCAGATTGCAATAACTGTCCGTTAAATAATAGTTGTGTAGCTTTATCAAAAAACACAATAAAGGTATTACCTGTAAAAGAGAAAAAACTTAAAATACGAAAGCGATATTTTAATTATTTGGTGATTCAAACTAAAAATAATGCAACACAACTGGTAAAAAGAGAAAAAGGAATTTGGTTAAATATGTACCAATTCCCGTTAGTTGAAACTGATAAGCCGATAAATCAACAAGAATTAATTGAACACAAGACTTTTAATGAATTAGTTCAATTAAATACAATAACAATTAAACTACATACTGAAATTGTAAAACCACATAAATTATCGCATCAACATATTTATGCAAAGTTTTGGATAATAAAAACTCCTAATTCCTTAAAATTTAGACATTCATGGAACGATATTAAAAAATATCCTGTTCCAGTTTTAATAGATAATTTTTTAAATGAATTTAATTACAACTAAAATTTTTAGTACTTTTGATTAATCAATAATACATAAAAAAATGGCTGGAACAATAAACAAAGTAATTCTAATTGGACATTTAGGAGACAATGTGAAAATGCACTATTTTGAAGGTGGAAATTCTATAGGTCGTTTTCCTTTAGCTACTAATGAAACTTATACTAATAAGCAAACAGGCGATAAAGTAACAACTACTGAGTGGCATAATATTGTTGTTAGAAATAAATTGGCTGAAATTTGCGAAAAATATTTAACCACTGGAGATAAAGTGTATTGCGAAGGCAGAATAAAAACACGCCAATGGGAAGGTGAAGATGGCTCTAAAAGATATACCACAGAAATACACGTTGCAGATATGACTTTTTTATCTACCAAAAAGGAGTTAAATACGCCACAACCAAAAGTTGAAAGCAAGCCTTCTGAAAACAAGCAAGTTGAAACTCCAAAAAATGAGACTTCTACCAATGAAGTTGAAGATGATTTACCGTTTTAAGTTTAATTTAATAAAAAATAATTGGATCCTGAACCCACATTTTTAATCATTAATTTTATCGAAAGTTTAAATATTTTGCTACTTATTAGTTTTGCAATGTTATTTTTATTGCTGATTCTTTCAGCTTTGATTTCTGGTGCAGAAGTCGCTTTTTTCTCACTATCTAAAGCTACACTATCAGAGGTGTTAGAATCGGACTCCGACAAACAAAAAGCAGTTGTTGACTTGTTAAAAAATCCGCAAAAACTATTAGCTACTATATTAATTTCAAACAATTTTATTAATATTTTGGTGGTATTGATTTTTGCCTACATCGGTGAAATTATTTTTAGCAATATTACATCTGATTTACTTAAATTTTTAATTGAAGTTGTATTAGTTACTTTTTTAATTTTACTTTTTGGTGAAGTATTACCAAAAGTTTACGCTACCAGAAATTCATTAAAATTTGCAACTTTTATGGCAGTTCCATTAAAAGTTTTAAATTCATTATTATCAGTAATTAGTTTGCCTTTAATGAGCCTTACTAATAGTATTGAAAATAAATTAGGTAAAAAACAATCTAGCCTATCTGTAGAAAAATTATCTCAGGCCTTAGAATTAACTTCAAATGAAGCCACAACTAAAGACGAACAAAAAATTTTACAAGGAATTGTAAATTTTGGAAATACCGAAACAGGTCAACCGCATGTCATCAGCGGTCTACGCTGTCTCGGGCCCCGTCGATGCACCGCAGGTCGAGTTCCGGCGCCTCTTCGACGACCAGCTCAGTCCGCGGCCGCCAGCTCACGCAGATAACGGAACAGGCGGCGGCTAGCCGCT
>NZ_JBFLKT010000170.1:0-4525 GCF_040883305.1 Lutibacter sp. | reverse complement strand
TTTGCATCTGTAAAAGTCATGTCTTTTATTGCATCCACAAAAATTGGAATTGCCTCTCCAACGGCATCTTCAGCTGCTCTGTTTAATACTTTTAGACCTTCATCAGCTAATTTAGATAGGCCAATTTTTCGAAGTGTATTATCAACTTTTTGCAATTCCTCTGGAAGCAAAATACGAGTTAATTCATTTTTATAAAAACCATCGTCAACTGCTAACTTTGTAACTTGATTTGTAATTCCGTTATTTAAAGCTTCTTTTAAACCACCAGCAATTTGATCGTTTGTAATTCCTCCATTTGGTAGTTGATTGATAACTTGCTGTAACTCTGAACAAGCAGAAAATTGAATAATTACTGCAATTAATAGTATTCTTTTTAACATTGGTTTTATTTTTTAAATGAATTCGTTTTTTTATCATAACCAAACGGACAATGTTTACAACCATTTTTACAACAATAACCTCTTTTTAAGTGGTATTTCTCTGTAAAAACACGAAAACCTTGTTCGTTTATATAGTAATCTCCTTCTTCTAACGGAGTTATATTATTAAATTCCATGGCGCAAAAATAACATAAAAAAAACGTTCTGAAATTTCAGAACGTTTTTAATTTTTATTTAACTGTATTTAATCAATTACAGGCGGATATTTCGACATTATTTCAGCAACAAATTCTTTAATTCTTTCTTCCTTTTTAGTAACATTTCCAGAAGTTGTTAAACCACCACTTCCAATTCCTTGCCAAGCTAACTCTTTCTTTTCTGCATCTATTAAATCTATAAATAAGGTCCCTTCTGTATATTTAGAAATATGCATTCCAAAATTAGGTCCATAATACCAAGGGTGCCAACCAAAATGCATTGAACTGTTATTGTACACGTCTACTTTCTGACGAGATTTTGTAAAAATATTTACCAAAACATCGGGGTTTTCAGATTTTGTAAAGCCTTTAGCCAATAATTCTTTTTCAACCGCTTTTAAAATTCTACGTTTATCTAAATCTGATAGTTCAACTTTATCTATTCCTTTTTTATAAAAAGCAAAAGTTTTATATTGAGAAAAATCAGTAGATGTATCATAATCTGAAGTAACTCGAACTGAACTACAAGATGCAACTAAAAAAAGTAAGACTAACGGAAGTAATTTAATGGCTTTCATTTTATTGAATTTTTACTTTATTAAAAAATTTTATGTTTAACAGTATTAATTATAGAACTGATTAGTTATTTTTTATTCTAACAATCCGCATTATAACTATAACTTTTTCTGCTATTTCTACTTTAATAATCTTATCAATAATAATGCCATAGTAAAGTTTTTACATAAACTAAGATTAATTATGAAATGAGTATGTTAAAAATGCTATCTTCCAGGAAATAATAATCTTTTTAATATACTCGTTTCAATTTAAAAAATATAAATATTGAAATTATATAAAATTATCCCTCTACTTACTTCCTCGGAAAATGTTATCTATTTAGTAATAATTAACTTATATTTTTAAAAAATTCATAAATTGCAACATAAATATTAGACAATTTTACGAAATGAAAAAAATCACACCATACAAACCAGCAAACAAAGTAAGAATTGTAACAGCTGCCTCGCTTTTTGACGGGCACGATGCTGCCATAAACATTATGCGCCGAATCATTCAAGCAACTGGGGTAGAAGTTATTCATTTAGGTCATGATAGAAGTGTTGAGGAAGTGGTAAATTGTGCAATTCAAGAAGATGCAAATGCTATTGCAATTACATCTTATCAAGGTGGACATACCGAATATTTCAAATACATGTTCGACCTTTTAAAAGAAAAAAAGGCTTCACATATTAAATTATTTGGCGGAGGTGGCGGTGTAATTCTTCCTTCAGAAATTGAAGAATTAATGCATTATGGAATCACAAGAATTTACTCTCCAGATGACGGTAGAAGTATGGGTTTACAGGGTATGATTAATGATATGGTTGAAAAAAGTGATTTTGCAACTGGCGAAATTGTTGATTTTAAAGTTTCTGATCTTCAACATAAAAATAACAGACAATTAGCAATTGCCATTTCAGCTGCCGAAAATTTTTCAGAAAAACATGCTGATTTTATTGACGAATTAAGAGAAAAATCTAATCAATCTCAAACTCCAGTTTTAGGAATTACTGGAACTGGCGGTTCTGGAAAGTCCTCAACCGTTGATGAAATTGTAAGACGCTTTTTAATCGATTTTCCACAAAAAACAATTGCAATTGTATCTGTAGATCCATCAAAAAGAAAAACTGGAGGTGCCCTTTTAGGTGATAGAATTAGAATGAATGCTATTAATAACAACCGTGTTTATATGCGTTCTTTAGCTACACGCCAAGCTAATTTAGCCCTGTCTAAACACGTAAATGATGCTGTTGATATTTTAAAAGTTGCGGGTTTTGATTTGGTAATTTTAGAAACTTCTGGTATTGGACAAAGTGATACAGAAATTGTAGAGCATTCAAATGTTTCTATGTATGTTATGACTCCAGAATACGGGGCTGCAACGCAATTAGAAAAAATTGATATGCTCGATTTTGCCGATGTAATTGCACTGAATAAATTTGATAAACGCGGTGCTTTAGATGCGCTTAGAGATGTTAAAAAGCAGTATCAACGCAATCATAATTTATGGGAAAAGGCAACTGATGACATGCCTGTTTTTGGAACTATTGCATCACAATTTAACGATCCCGGAACCAACAGATTATATAGTTTTTTAATTGAAAAACTAAACGAAAAAACGACACAAAAATTTGAAAGCAGCTTTCAATTCGCTAAAGATTTAAGCGAAAAACAATTTATAATTCCACCAAACAGAACGCGTTATTTATCTGAAATTACCGAAAATAATAGAGCTTACAGTAAAGATAGTTTACAACAAAAAGAAGTTGCTGAAAAATTATATGGTATTTATAAAACTATTGAATCCGTTACAAATTGCAAACCTGAATTAACCCAAATAGGATTGGATGAGGGTGAGATTCTGAAACAGGTCTCGACTCCAATCAGCGACCAATCTAAAGAACTTATTTTTCTTCTTTTTAAAGAATTTTCTAGAGTTAAAATGGATTTAAATCCACATAATTGGAACCTAATTTTAAACTGGGAAACTAAAAAGCAATCTTATAAGAACGATGTATATTCCTATAAAGTTCGTGATAAAGAAATTAATATTAAAACGCATAGCGAATCACTTTCTCATTTACAAATTCCAAAAATAGCTTTACCAAAATATGAAGCTTGGGGAGCTATTTTACATTGGACTTTAGAAGAAAACGTACCAGGAGAATTTCCATATACTGCCGGACTTTTTCCATTTAAAAGAACTGGTGAAGACCCAACTAGAATGTTTGCAGGTGAAGGAAGCCCAGAACGCACAAACAGGCGGTTTCATTATGTTAGTTTAGGTTTGCCTGCAAAACGATTATCTACCGCTTTTGACTCTGTAACTTTATACGGAAACGATCCAGATGTGCGTCCTGATATTTATGGGAAAATTGGAAATGCTGGAGTTTCTATTTGTTGTTTAGACGATGCGAAAAAGTTATATTCTGGGTTTGATTTAACAGATCCTATGACTTCCGTTTCTATGACCATAAATGGTCCAGCACCAATGATGTTAGGCTTTTTTATGAATGCAGCAATAGATCAGGAATGTGAAAAATACATTTTAGAAAATGATTTAAAAGATAAGGTTGAAACTAAAATTACTTCAATTTATAAGAAAAAAGGAGTTGACAGACCCAAATATCAAGGTGATTTACCTGAAGGAAATAATGGCTTAGGCTTGTTATTATTAGGTGTTACCGGTGATGAGGTATTACCTATTAAAGTTTATCAAAAAATTAAAACCGCAACAATTTCTAAAGTTAGAGGAACTGTTCAAGCAGATATTTTAAAAGAAGATCAAGCACAAAATACTTGTATTTTTTCTACCGAATTTGCCTTGCGTTTAATGGGTGATGTACAAGAATATTTTATAGAAAACAATGTGCGTAATTTTTATTCAGTTTCAATTTCTGGTTATCATATTGCCGAAGCTGGTGCAAATCCAATTTCGCAACTAGCTTTTACATTAGCAAACGGATTTACCTATGTTGAGTATTATCTTTCTAGAGGAATGGATATTAATAAATTTGGTCCTAATTTATCTTTCTTTTTTTCAAATGGAGTTGACCCAGAATATGCTGTAATTGGAAGAGTTGCTCGTAAAATTTGGGCAAAAGCTTTAAAAAATAAATACGGAGCAAATTCACGTGCACAAATGCTAAAGTATCATATTCAAACTTCTGGTAGAAGCTTACATGCTCAAGAAATTGACTTTAATGATATTAGAACAACACTACAAGCTTTATACGCCATTTACGATAATTGCAACAGTTTACACACCAATGCTTATGACGAAGCAATTACAACTCCAACTGAAGAAAGTGTGCGCAGAGCAATGGCTATTCAACTGATAATCAACAAAGAATTAGGGTTAACAAAAAACGAAAACCCAATTCAAGG
>NZ_JBFLKT010000169.1:0-5006 GCF_040883305.1 Lutibacter sp. | reverse complement strand
CAAGGCATAAATTCGCCTAACATCATACCAAATAAAACACCTGTAAACGCAAAAAATAAAACCGTAAATGATCCTAAAAATCGACCTATTAAATAATTTTTTTTGTTGATTGGCGTGGAAAACATTAGTGATTCTATGTTGTATTCAAAATCTCTCAACACAGAAACACCCATAATCATAGATGCCAAAATCATAAATATACCTGTAATAGCTCCCATTGTTTTTGCAATCACTAGAGGTGAATTTTTTTTCATAAGTCCCATTTCTGAACCTTGAAAAATAAAGTCAACACCCACAATTGAAAATAAAAATAAAAAGAGAAAAAACACATACGTGTCAGGTCGTTTAATTCGATATAGCAATTCGAATTTAAAAATATCATACCACATAATTAATTAGATTTAGGATTCGTAACATTGAATATTTCTGAGAAATACACATCTTCTAATTCAGCATTAATAAGAGAAAAACCATCACCAGGATTTTCATCACTTAAGATGTGAATGGTAGGTTTTCCTAGAAATAATTTTTCACTAATAACCTGATAATCTTGCTTGTATAGAGGTAATTCTCTTTTCTCAATTATTTTTTGATAGACTTTATCTTTTAAACTTTCTAATATTTCTAGTGGTTTACCTTTTAAACAAACTTGGCCTTTATTAATAATTGCCATATTTGTACATAGTTCTTTAACATCATCAACAATGTGCGTAGATAAAATAACTACTGTATGCTCTCCTAATTCACTTAATACATTGTAAAATCGATTTCTTTCTAAAGGATCCAATCCAGCTGTTGGCTCATCTACAATCAATAACTTCGGATTATTCAATAAAGCTTGAGCAATTCCAAAACGTTGTTTCATACCTCCGGAAAAACCATTAAGATTTTGTTTTCTAACATCATATAAATTGGTTTTGTATAAAAGTGCTTTTACTAATTCTTGACGTTCATTTTTATTGATGATACCTTTTAGTATGGCAAAATGATTCAATAATACTTCTGCAGATATTTTTGGATACAAACCAAATTGTTGCGGTAAATACCCTAAAACTTGTCGCAACTCATTTTTTTGTTGTAATACATCTATATCTCCAAGTTTTATGGAGCCTTGATCAGCTTCTTGCAATGTTGCAATGGTTCTCATTAAAGTGGATTTACCAGCACCATTTGGTCCTAATAAGCCAAACATTCCTGTAGGAATCTCTAAAGAAATATTTTGTAATGCTTTCACGCCATTGGCATAAGTTTTCGATAAATTATCAATAATAAGTTCCATATTGTTCGTTTTTAGATTGAATATTTACGCAAACATATATGCTATTACTAGTAAGAAAAAGGGAATGGGATACACACCAAACTAGGTGTGACACAAACACTTTTTGAAGGCACAAACGTACTTTATCACTCCTAACTGGTTATTTAAACCTATGTAGCGATTGTTTATCAACTAATTTGTAGGAGGGAATTTATTTGATTAATATTGGCCTATGAAGTTGAAAATATCAGAGAGTACAAAGAAAATTCTAAAACGGTTTTATAAAATAATGCTTGTAATTGCAGGTTTTATTCTTGTCCTGTTTAATGATACTTTTGGTAAATTAGAAGGGTTTGTAGAATTTATTGCATTGTACTTCATTATATTATTTATTACAATTGCCTATTGGATTTTTAAACAAATTAAATCTATTATCAAATTAAAGAATGAAAAAGAAAAAACAGAATTACTGCATTTAAAAAGTCAGGTAAATCCACATTTCTTTTTTAATACACTTAACAATTTATATGGATTAATGGAGAAAGACTCCAAGGAGAGGCAAATGGTACTCAAACTTTCTGATATGATGAGATATAGCATTTATGAAGGGGAAAAAGATTGGGTAACCCTCAAAAATGAATTGGATTATTTAAAAAATTATATAGAGCTTCAAGAAATTCGTTATCACAAAAAATCGGATGTACAATTCAATCATAAAATTGAAAATCCTAATGCTAAAATTATGCCTTTGCTATTTATTATTCTATTAGAGAATGCTTTTAAGCATGGTTTGGAAAATTTAGAAAAAGATGCATACATTCATATTGATTTAACTGAAAGTGAAAATGAAGTTCAATTTGTAATTGAAAATAATTTTGAATTACAACAAACATCAAATCAAGAAGGCATTGGTTTAAAAAACTTAAAAAGAAGGTTAAATTTGGTTTATCCAAAGAAACATTCGCTTTCTTTTGATGTAAACAGCAATATTTATAAAGTTATCCTATCTTTAAAGTTAAAATGATGAAATATTTAATCATAGATGATGAACATATAGCGCACAAGATAATCATGGAATATTGTGAAATGTTGCCTCATATGAAATTGCAAAAAAACTGTTATAGTGCTTTAGAAGCTCTGGAGTATTTGAGTACGCATAAAGTTGACTTAATCTTTTTAGATTTGAATATGCCAAAACTAAAAGGGTTTGAGTTTTTAAAAACATTAGCAACTCCTCCTAAAGTTATTGTAACAACAGCTTATAGTGAGTTTGCTATTGATGGTTACGAGTTAAATGTTATCGATTATTTATTAAAACCATTTAGTTTTGAGCGCTTTTTAAAAGCTATTAATAAAGTGATTTCTTCTAACACAAGTGGAATAAGAAAAGAAAGTAAAGAGGCTATAAAACCAAAAAAAAAGCATGTCTTTTTAAAACAAAATAATAGTCACATTCAGGTAGACCTTGATAATATTCTGTTTATTGAAGCTTCTGGCAATTACACAAAAGTTATTACGAGAAATAATACAATCAGTATTCGTGAAAAAATATCAGATACCATCCAACTGCTTTCTGACAATGATTTTCTTCAGGTTCATAAGTCTTTTGCTGTTTCAAAAAATCACATCATTCGTGTAGAAGGTAATAGAATTTATATTGGTGATCATATAGTACCTATTGGTAAACTATATAAAACAAATATTAATCAATTATTGAAGTAAATTGCTATTTCAGTAAAACACATATATACTTTGTTTTAGGCTGGCTTTTTATTTTAATATCGTAATATGGGGTTTATAATATACCTTCTTTTCATTACTAATTCTTATTGTATTTAATAATATAAAAATCAAATTGAAGAAATACATAACTCCAATAACAATGAAAATTATATTAAGTGTAAGATTTTCAAAAAGTCCAATTTTTGCCGTGAGAAACAACAAAAAAGGAATAAAAAACAAAAGTAATGTCCAAGTTATTTCAAAATTGATTAGATCTTTTCCTAATTTGTTGATGTTTTTAATTTTTCCTTTTCTTGATGTCCACAATATGAATGGTATTAAAATTCCAAGCAAAGGAAAGAACAGAAAAGTTAGAGCTGAGAGATTCAGATACGTCAAATACCTTTTATCTTCTTTTATTGACCAATCTATCAATTCATCTGGGCTTACTTTTAAAGCATTAGCTAATCGCTTTAATGACTCACCTGTTGGATTTGATTCACCTTTTTCAATCCGTTGTATAGTTCGTAAACTTAGACCAGATTCTTCTGCAAGGAATTCTTGAGACATTCCTTTCTGATTTCTTAACTTTTTTACTCTTAAAGCTAAATAATTGTTATCCATTTTTTAAAGGTTTATTTTTAGTGAATGTTTTTCTCTTCCTCATTATTGCTATTATTATTGAACCCAATAAGAATGCAGGGATTAATTGAACTAACGAACCATAAATTACATGATTTAATAATGCTTCACCAAAATTATGATAATATAATCCATAATGGGTGCCAATTTCCCATTTTGTATCTACCCACCAAAGTATGGCAACAGGAATCCTTGAAATAGGAGAAAAAATAATTAAACTTAATAAAAGGATGCGATAAGCCAGTTCTTTGTTAAACGTTTTAATACCTAAATATATAGAAAATCCTAGAGTGAGCCAAAGCAGTCCAATAATAAAAATAGCATTCTCTGGTAATCCTATCAATTCTAGAATATATCGGATTGGTGAAAGAAATAATGATATTATTATAGGTGTTTTAGCATAACTGATGGCTTGTTGCAAAAGAGTTTTTTCGTTATTTTTCATATTAATTCTTTTTAGCGATAATTTTACGACCAGATTGATTCATAGTTAAGCTAATAATCTTATTCTGTTCATTTTTATTGAAAGTAATTTCTGCATTTGATATTTTTAAAAAAAAATGATTTGGAGTCTCAGCAAAAAGTTCAATTCTTTTTGTTTGACCTGGAGCTAATAAGTATAAATGGTTCGAATCATTTAAGCCTATCGTTAGATTTACATTAGGCTTAACTTCATAAGATCCGACATGTTTTTTTAGTATTTCAAGAGGCACATCTACTGACTTTCTGTTTTGTTGCGCAATTTTATCATCAGAAGAAGTTTTATTAGCCTTAGGTGCAGTTACAAATAATTGGGCAACCTGTTTCGCAACGTTATTCACATTTTTACAATTGCAATTGGTTAAAGCCACGATATAAATATTTTCTTTTGGTAAAAAGAAAGCAATGGATGTAAAACCCTTTGTACTTCCTGTATGAGCTATAACAGGTGATTTTCCCAATTTTGCTAATCTAAAACCGTATCCATAAGGTATTTTTCTGCCGTTATTTAAAACAGATGCTTTTGTAGCTTGTTCGAAGCTAGCTTGTTTTAATAGGGTATTGGAAATCAGTGCATTTTGCCATTTTAATAGGTCTTCAACAGTAGATAAAATTGAGCCTGCTGAATAAGGTAAGGTTAAGCTCATATAGTCTGCATTGGTAAATTTATTTTGTTCCACTTGATAACCTGAAGCTCTATTTTTAATAATATCTTTAGTACTTCCATAGTATGAAGAAGACATTCCAATTCTTTCAAAAATATTTTTTTCTATAAAATCTCCATAGGCTTGTCCAGAAACGATTTCAATAATTCGACCCAGAAGAATATAACCAGCATTGCTATATTTAAAGCTTTCTCCAGGTTTAATCTCTAAAGGTTCATTTTTAAAATATGCAATAAGTT
>NZ_JBFLKT010000168.1:0-2597 GCF_040883305.1 Lutibacter sp. | reverse complement strand
TTTTTAATTGCTGTAATTCAGTCAAAGCTGCATCGTGTTTTTCGCGTTTTTCTTTGTAAACTGGTCCTTTACCCAATAATTTTGTACCTGCAGTTCCTTCGGCTTCAGAAATATAAGTAGCGTATAACGCATTGGTTTCGGCTTCTTTTGTTGCTATCTCTTGTTTTAATTGCCCAATTTCAATCTGAAGGTTGGTGATTTCTGGTGTAAATTGATTCGCAATTTGATTTTTATTCGCAAGTGTTAAATCGTTTTTTTGAGTTAACAAGACTTGATTGATTTCTTTTTCAAAAATTTTCATTTCCAAAGGTTTAGAAATAACTATTGCTATTATAATAGCAAGAACAATCCGTGGTGTGGCTTGTAAAACCTCTTTCCATTTATTGTCTTGTTTTTTAATAGTTGAAACAATAAAACGATCTAAATTAAAAATAAGCAACCCCCAAACCAAACCAAAAATAATTGCTGTAACATAAGAATCAAATACGGTATACAATGCATAACTAGCTGCAATAAATGCCATTACCGCTGTAAAAAAAACAGTACCACCTATCCCGGCAAATTTTGTTTGTTCAGCCTTTGAACTATTTTTTAAAATATCGGTATCAGCGCCAGAGCACATCCAAAAGAATTGTTTAAGCATAACATAGTAGTTTGTAATGCAATTAACGTATTAGCTATAAAAATGTTGTGCTTTAGAAGGTCTAAAAATAAAAAGTTTAAACTATTAACTTTAGAAGTTATCTTTTTATTGTTTAAAAAATATGTTTCATCAGTTTAGAATCAACAAACTTATAAAATGTAAGATGATACATTTATATTTTAAGTTCTTAAATAAAAACTATTACAAGTTTTGCTTTCAAACTAGTTTTACACTTTTCTCTTTGTTTAATAATTGTTTTAAAAAAAGCATTAGTAAAACTGCAATTAAACCTAAACCTCCCATAAAAAACCAATTCACATTAAAACCATATCTGTCTATTATTTCCATTCCAGTTTTGGCACTAAAAATATGTGCCCAAGAAAACGCCATGGTATAATATGCTAAATACATACCATCTTTTCCTTTTGGAGCTCTGTTCATTGCAAAATTATTTGTAAAAGGAAACGCCAACATTTCCCCAATGGTTATCAGTAACATTCCTACAATTAAAATGCCGAACCAGTTTGAAACATTTAATACTAAAAAGCTTAACGCCATCAACACTAAACTCCAAGTAATAATTTTCATTCTATTAATCAGTGTTTTTTCTATTGCATGGATTAAAGGCATTTCAAACAAAAAAATAAAAAAACCATTAAGCGACATTAACAATCCAATTTGAACTTCGGATAGTGCGTGCACTTCTTTATAATACAATGGCATTGTTGTAAATAATTGCAAAAATATAAAGCCCATTATAAATACTACTGTTAAAAACACTATATAGGGATAATCTTTAAAAACAGAAGTTGCACTATTTTCAGAAAACAAATCAATAGTTTCTTCAATAGGTTTTTTAAGTTTTTTAGGATGTAATACTAATTTCATTAAAAAAATTGCAGCAATACAAGTAATTCCATCAACCCAAAATAATCCTGAATAGTTTATTGTTGCAATAATAATTCCACCCAAAAAAGGTCCAAAAGAAAACCCCAAATTAATTGCCAAACGAACTAATGTTAAAGAACGTGTTTGGTTTTCTGGTTTACTATATGCTTTTAATGAAACAAACATTGCTGGTCTAAACGTATCAGCCACTGTCATTGTAATAAAAATTCCGATTGCGAACCCTATAAAAGTATGTACAAATTGTAATGCAATAAATAAAAACCCTGTAGTTAACAAACTCCAAAACATTACTTTATAAAACCCAAATTTATCAGTTAACTTTCCTCCTAACCAGGATCCTAACAAAGACCCAACTCCAAAACAGGTCATAATCCAACCAACTTCAGATAACGATAATTTTAAATCTTTTGTTAAATACAACGAAAGAAATGGCAACACCATGGTTCCTGCCCTATTTATAAATGTGATTAATGCCAACCACCAAATTTCTTGTGACAATCCGCTAAACGAATCTTTATATGATTTTACTATCTTTAGTACCATTGTTTAAAACTAAAAAAACCCAGCAAATTGCTGAGTTTAAATGAATTGATATTATTTATTTACGAATAATTATAACATATACATTGCCCAGCAGTTTTTTAAAAACCACGTACATACGGTATTATATTGTTTATAATTTTTCATGAGAATGCTAATTATTTAGTTCAAAGCTACACTATTTTTTTTATTTATGATACTTTTTAAATGCAACTATGCTACTTTTGTGAATTAAAATTAAATTTTATTGGAATGAAGCAGCTAATAATTATCATTTGTTTATTTTTTTTATATACAAATTGCGCCCAAAAAACCAACACCTATAAAGATGAAGTTAAGCAATTTCAGTATAAACTAAATACACAATATGCAAGTGCAGAAGCTTCTCCTTTAACTGAAGAAGATTTAAAAACGTTCAAATCATTAAGTTTTTTTGATATTGATGAAACCTATAAAGTTGAAGCTACTTTTAAATTAACGCCTAACACGCCCGTTTTTGCAATGC